>NZ_JBIUHC010000022.1:0-88556 GCF_044627735.1 Cupriavidus sp. CuC1
TCTCCCTTCTCCCTTCTCCCTTCTCCCTTCTCCCTTCTCCCTTCTCCCTTCTCCCTTCTCCCTTCTCCCTTCTCCCTTCTCCCTGCCGCTCGCTCTTCTCTTGCCACTGTTGCTCTTCTGGGCTTGTGCTGAATCCGTCCTGTGGGATTTGTCCGACATGCGTTTCGGAGCCGGGCCAGTTTCCCGGGGGTGAGCCGGTGCCTATCGTTGAGTCACGGCGGGCGCAGGTGTCGATCCCGAGCAGGAGCCGCAACCCGCGCTGCGAAGCCTGACCATAAGGCGTGGTGCACGATGGGCGTAGACCATACCGGCCACGGGATCTCTCACTCACCTGCGAAAAAGAGGGCACTCATGAAGATTTCCAAAACCGGCCTCATATTGGGCCTGGCACTGGCTGCGGCCGCGGCATTATCAGCATGCGGCGGCGGCGACGATAGCCTCGCCGCCCGCATCGGCGTCAGCAAGCCGGCCGTGCGCGTGATCCACGCGATCCCGGCGGGTCCCAATATCGACGTGCTGCAAAACGGCACCAAGACGTCGCTCCTGAACGAGCCTTACAAGTTCGTGTCGAAATACTTCGACGTCGACACCGGCTCGCAACTCTTCGGCATCAACATTGCCGGTACCAACACGTCGATCGGCAGCGCGACCGTGGACGCGCACACCGGCCATAAATACACCGTGGTCGCATTGCCCGGTGCCACCGCGGCCGACCTGCTCACCATCGACGATCCCTACGGCAAGAACATCCTGTCCGACAAGGCGCGGGTGCGTGGACTGAATGCCTCGGTCAATGCCCAGAACGTCGATATGTACGTGACCACGCCCGCGGTCGACCTGAACACCGTGACGCCCACCTTTGCCGCGGTGGCCTACAAGTCAGCGGTGCCTGCCTCCGGCCAGGATTCGATCAACCTTGACGGCGGCACCTATCGCCTGCGCATCACCACCGCCGGCACCAAGACCGTGATCTTCGACTCGGGCGCGCTGACGCTGAACAACAATGCGGACTGGCTGATCACGTCGATCCCGGTCGACGGCATCGGCGCGGTGGTACCGAACAAGATCAAGGTTCTGGTGGCCCAGGCCAACAACGACTCGCAGACTGCCGTGGAACTGGTCACGCAGTAAGCGCTTGATGGCTAGTTGGCAAGTTGGCAACCCAGCAGCTTCAGGCGCCCGCATGGCGCACCGGCGACCCCCTCGCGGGTTGCCGGGCGAGGGGATCCGGCAAGCGGATCCCCTCGCCGCATTTCGTCTGCGCTCTTCCCCTGCGGCGGCGCGGCCTTGGGGCCAGTTTCGCCAGTTTGACCGTATCCGGTGACAGCGCTACGATAGGCCGCCAGACACCATCCCATGAATATGGAGTACCGCCCCCCGCCGATCCGCGCCATAGTCGAGACTACCCCCAGCCCAAAACATGCGCTCACAGAACCTGTCCGCGGCCCCGGAAGCCGATATCCGCGTCCTGCTGGTCGAAGATGACCCCGCCACCAGCGCGCGCCTGCAAAGCGCGCTGGGCAGCTTGCCGGGCATCCAGGTGGTGGCGGCCTGCGCGCAGCGCGCCAGCGCCTGCGAGTGGCTGGCCGCGCACGAGCCCGACGTGCTGCTGTGCGACCTCGGGCTGCCGGACGGCTCGGGCATCGATGTCATCCGCCATGCGCGCCGGCTGCACCCGCGCTGCGACTGCATGGTGATCACCATGTTCGGCGACGAGGCCAATGTGCTGGCCAGCATCGCCGCGGGCGCCACCGGCTACCTGCTCAAGGACGAATCGGACGACAACCTGCGCGCCTCCGTGCTGGCGTTGCGCGCCGGCGGCTCGCCGATGAGCCCGGTGATCGCGCGCAAGGTCATCACCCGGCTGCGCAGTGCCAGCGCGCCGGGCCTGCCGGCACCGGACGCGCCAGGCATCCCGGGCGCGGACGTGACACTATCCGCCCGCGAGACCGAGGTGCTCGACCTGATCTCGCGCGGGTACACCTATGCGGAAACCGCCGGGCACCTGGCGATCAGCGTGCATACCGTGCAGGCGCATATCAAGAACATCTACGGCAAGCTGGCGGTCAATTCCCGCGCCGAGGCCGTCTTCGAAGCCCACAAGCTTGGCCTGTTGAAGGCCTTTTGAGGCCAACGCCCATGGCCCTGCTGCCGATCCTGAGGCTGGCGCGCACCGCTACCTTGTGGCTCGCCTTGTGCTGCGTGGCCACCGCCTGCGGCGGCGCGCGCGAGGATTCAGCGCAGACATCTGCGGCGCATGCAACAAGCCAGGTGCAGGTGCTGCGCCAAGCGCTGGCCGTGGTCCACCCCGACGGCGCCGGGCAAGGCCACGCGCCACAACCGATCGAAGTCGCGCTGCCCCACGACTGGGACCGCATCTACCCTGGCCGCGACGGCACGGCGACCTACCGCCTGGACTTTTCCTACAGCGGCGCCGGGCAGGACCTCCCCGCGCTGTACCTGGCGCGCGCGGCCAACAGTTTCGAGATGCATCTCAACGGCAAGCTGCTCGCCGCTTCCGGCGCCTTGAATACCCCCGCCGTCTATGGCGGCCAGCGCCCGCTGTACATCCCCGTGCCCGAGGCCATGCTGCGGCCCGACAACACGTTGACGATCACGATCGCCGCGCGCGCCAATGCGCGTGCCGGGCTGTCGCGCATCGAATTCGGGCCAAGCCGGCTTGTGCACCCGCACTATGAAGGCGCGCTCTGGTTCCGCGTGATCGGGCCACTGGTGATTACGGCGCTGAGCCTGCTGCTGACAGCGATCTCGCTGCTGATCTGGTGGCGCCAGCGCGACCCGCTGTTCGGCCTCTACGCGCTGGCCGAAGTGGCGTGGTCGGTCAGCGTTGTAGAACGTTTGCTGGAGAGTGCTCCGCTGCCGCTGCACGTCTGGCAAGTGCTGGTGCTGGCCAGCCGGACCGTATTCATCGTGGCAACCGCGCGCTTTGCGCTGATCGTCATCGACGTCCGCTCGCCCTGGCCGGCGCGGCTGGTCACCGGCTTCCTGTGGCTCAAGATTCCGTTGATCGTCTTGATGACAGGCATCTTCAACGCACCCAGCCTCAAGCTGTTCGACTGGTCCATCAACATGCTGCTGGCGTGCGGCATCGCCTCGGCGCTGGCGTGGGCGGCGCTGCGGCGCCCTAGCCGCGAGCGCCTGGTGCTGGCCGCCACGGTGGCGCTGGCCAGCGCGCTCAGCACCGGCGACGTGATCCGCATCCAGTTCAGCAACGATTTCTACTGGGACACCTCGCTGACCAAGTACGTCTCGCAGTTGTTCAGCCTCAGCATGGCGTGGCTGCTGGTGGACCGCTATACGCGCACCACCAGCACGCTGGCCGAGCTCAACCGCAACCTGGACCGCAAGGTCGCGCAAAAGGAGGAAGAGTTGCATCTGCTCTATGCGCACTCCCGCGAGATCGAGCGCGAGCAGGCCACGCTGCGAGAACGCGGGCGCATCATGCGCGACATGCACGATGGCTTGGGCAGCACGCTGGTCGGCGCGCTCAGCCTGCTGCGCTCGGGCCATGGCTCGCCCATGGTGCTGCAGCAACATCTGCAGCAGGCGCTGGATGCATTGAAGCTATCGGTGGATGCCATGCAAGACACCGGCGGCGACCTGGCCGTAGTGCTGGGCAACCTGCGCTACCGGCTGCGGGCGCGCCTGGAAGCGGCAAGGCTGCGGGTGGACTGGCAAGTGGAGCGGCTGCCGGCCGTAGCCGGCCTGACGCCGCAGATCGTGCGCGAGCTGCAGTACCTGCTGCTGGAAGCCTTCTCCAATGTCATGCAGCATGCCGGCGGCGCTACGGTGCAAGTGGTGGCGCGCAGCCTCGCGGACACCGCTGCCGGCGCCGAGGCCATCCTGATCGAGATACGCGACGATGGGTGCGGCTTTGATGCGCAGTCCGGCGCGCAGGGCCACGGCCTGGCCAATATGCGCAGCCGTGCGGCTGCCATTGGCGGCGAGCTGTCGATTGCGTCTTCGGAGCGGGGTACTACCGTCAGCCTGCTGCTCTACCCGGCGCGGTGGGCCGAGGGCGAGGCTGCCTGATCGGTGGCCGGGTGCGGCAGTCCTAGCGCGTCTGCTCGATATCGCTTTGCAGCACGTCGAGGTGCGACAGGTATTTGTTCAGTTCTTCGCGTCCGCTATCGGTGATGCAGTAGACGCGGCCACTGCCTTCCACCAGCTCCGCCGTGATCGCACGCGCGATCAACAGGCTGCGCAGGATGGGCCTGAGCGAACGGATATTCTTTTCGACACCGTGCTCGCGCAGGCGGTCGACCAGCGTCATGACCGTCGACGGGCACGACTGGACAAGCTTGAGTATGTACAGCTTCGAAACGAAGCCGTCTAGTGTTGGCGCTCTCATGCGGCTCCTGTGACACACCAGCCAGCGGTGCGATAGAGCAGATCTACGTATGCAGCCCCGGCGCTGCGAGCGCAGCCGGGCGTGTTACCTGCAAGCGGCCCGGTCGGCACCAGGTTCGCATATTTAAAAAAAAGTTCATCAGACTTTCGTGTGGGTCCTCCATCCGAGCGAGAGCGACACGATGCAATGCGCTGGTTTGCTCCCCTCTCCCATAAAATGGGAGAGGGGCCGGGGGAGAGGGTGGGCGCTCGCTCAAGGTGAGGCGCCGCGCTCTTGCGGATGCCCGCCCTCTCCCCCAACCCCTCTCCCGCTGCGCGGGAGAGGGGAGCTACACCTGCGCGAGATTGCACGCGATCGCTCTTGCTACGCCTGCGCCGGACTTCGCCCGGCGACCCACACAGAAGTCTGAAGAACCAAAAAAAAAGGGTGCACGAGGCACCCCATTTCTTGCATTGCGCGCCCCGGCACGAGGCCGGCGCGGGTGGGGCTTTGACGACTACTCTTCCTGGAACGCCTCTTCGCGCTTTGCCTTGATGGAAGGCAGGGCAACGATGGCAACCAGCGAGGCCGCTGCGATCAGCAGGCCCAGCGACAGCGGACGGGTCACGAACACGGTGAACTCGCCACGCGACAGCAGCAGGGAGCGGCGGAAGTTCTCTTCCATCATCGGTCCCAGCACGAAGCCCAGCAGCAACGGAGCCGGCTCGCACTTGAGCTTCAGGAACAGGTAGCCGATGATGCCGAAGCCAGCCGCCATGAACACGTCGAAGGTCTGGTTGTTGACCGAGTACACGCCGATACCGCAGAACACCAGGATGGCCGGGTACAGGAAGCGGTAAGGCACGGTCAGCAGCTTCACCCACACGCCAATCATCGGCAGGTTCAGGATGATCAGCATCAGGTTGCCGATCCACATCGAGGCGATCAGGCCCCAGAACAGCGCGGGGTTGCTGGTCATGACCTGCGGGCCCGGCTGGATGTTGTGGATGGTCATCGCGCCCACCATCAGTGCCATCACGGCGTTGGGCGGAATGCCCAGCGTCAGCAGCGGGATGAAGGAGGTTTGCGCCGCGGCGTTGTTGGCCGATTCCGGACCTGCCACGCCTTCGATGGCGCCCTTGCCGAACTCATGTGCGTACTTGGAGGTCTTCTTTTCCAGCGAGTAGGCTGCGAAAGAAGCCAGTGCCGCACCGCCGCCCGGCAGGATACCCAGCGCCGAGCCCAGGAACGTGCCGCGAAGCACTGCCGGGATCATGCGACGGAAGTCTTCCTTGGTCGGCCACAGGTTGGTGACGCTATCGGTAAAGGTCTCGCGGGCTTCCTTCTGCTCCAGGTTCGCGATGATTTCCGCGAAGCCGAACATACCCATGGCCAGCGCGACGAAGTCGATACCGTCGGTCAGCTCGGGGATGTCAAAGGAGAAGCGTGCGGCGCCGGAGTTCACGTCGGTACCGATCAGGCCCAGCAGCAGGCCCAGCACGATCATCGCCACGGCCTTGGGCAGCGAGCCCGATGCCAGCACCACGGCGCCGATCAGGCCCAGGCACATCAGCGAGAAATATTCGGCGGGTCCAAACTTGAATGCCAGTTCCGACAGCGGCGTAGCAAACGCGGCCAGGATCAGGGTAGCCACGCAGCCGGCAAAGAAGGAGCCCAGGCCGGCGGTGGCCAGTGCCACGCCCGCTCGTCCCCGCCTTGCCATCTGGTAGCCATCGATGGTGGTCACCACCGACGACGATTCACCCGGCAGGTTCACCAGGATAGCGGTGGTGGAGCCACCATACTGTGCGCCGTAGTAAATACCGGCCAGCATGATCAGCGCGGCCACCGGCGGCAGCGTGTACGTCACCGGCAGCAGCATGGCGATGGTGGCCAGAGGCCCCAGGCCCGGCAGCACGCCGATCAGGGTACCCAGCACGCAGCCCAGGAAGGCGTATGCCAGGTTCTGCAAAGAAAGCGCCGTGGAAAAGCCCAAGGCAAGATGGTCAATCAATTCCATATGGCCGACTCCTTAACCAGTAATGAAAGCAGGCCACACCGGCATCTGCAGGTTGATGCCGTACACGAAGGCGCCCATGCTGATCAGCACCAGGACGATCGCGTTCAAGACCGCGCCCTTCCAGCTGAACTCATGGCTGGCCATCGACGACACCAGCACCAGCACGAACACCGACAACACCATGCCGAGCGGCTTGAGCAGCAGGCCGAACAGCACCACCGAACCCAGAATCCACAACAACGTCTTCAAGTCCCAGCGGGCGAGCTGGTCAGCTTCACCCTTTTTCGATACCGAGCCGATCAGCACGAATGCACCGAGCACGGCAAGTACCAGGCCGAGTAGAAACGGAAAATATCCGGGGCCCATCTTGGCGGCTGATCCCATGGAATAGCCGCGGGCGACCCAGGAAAAGCCCAATCCGACCAGAATGAACATCAGGCCGGAGGCAAAGTCCTTTTGGCTGCGTATGCGCAAAACGATTCTCCTCAAAGTACGTGAAAGCTGTGCCCCTGCGCGCGCAGGCTCTTTGCGTGCGGAGGTGGTCCGATCGGCAGGAAAAAATGTTGTCCCTGCAGGATGGGACGAACATTAGAGAGGCGATCTTTCAGCTTGCTTTCATTTGTCTTGGTTTAGGGGTATTCACCGATGCGCCGGGAAGTCCCGCCAAACTGCATACATCACGCTGTGATGTAACACCGAAAGACGAATGAAAGGAAGCTGAAGGGAAATTGAAGGGGAACCGAAAGAGATCGAAAGGAAACGTAAGGAAAGCACGAGGATCAACTAGGCGCGGACGCGTGCCGGCAGACCCGAGGGCTGCTTGCATCACCTTACCGGCGGCATTGAACGGAGCCGACGAGGGGGCCAAAGCCGCGCGGCTTTGGCCTGTTCAGTGGGCTTCGGCTGGCGCCGATGACTTGCGGGCCAGCGACTTAATCGGCACCTTGCTTCGATACCTCGCCCGCCAGCGCCTCCTCGCCGGCGCCGGCGGCGGCACCGGCCGTGCTCAGGGCTTCTTCGCACGGCGTGCCCATGCTGGTATCGGGCGCCTGGGGCGCAAATTCCGGCTCCGGGGCCGGCCCGGGCGTCACCGGCAGGATATGGGCGGCGCGCCAGTTGCCGAAGCGGTAATACGCCACGGCCAGCGTGACCGAGACCACAGAGCCCAGCGGAAAGCTCCACCAGATCGCATCGGCGCCGATGGTGCGCTCGAGCACCCAGGCAAACGGCAGGCGCACCACCCACATCGACAGGAACAGGATCACCAGCGGCGCCATCACCGCGCCGGTGGCGCGCACGGTGCCGAACAGCACGATGGTGAAGCCGAACAGGATGAAGGACCACAGCACGATGGCATTGATATGCTGCGCAATGCCGATGGCCGTGCCGTCATCGGGCAAGAACAAGCCCAGCGAATGACGGTTGAACAGGTAGATCAGGGCTACCAGCGCGCCGGTCATCAGCAGGTTGAACAACAGCCCCACGCGCGTGACGCGCGTCACGCGATCCCACAGGCCAGCGCCTACGTTCTGCGCCACCATCGACGACACGCTGGCGCCCACCGCCAGCGCGGGCATCTGCACGTAAGTCCAAAGCTGCGAGGCTACGCCATAGGCGGCGGTGGTCTGCGAGCCGTAGCGATTGACCAGTGACATCATCACGATCGCCGACGACGAGATCACCACCATCTGCAGTCCCATCGGCAAGCCCTTGGCCACCAGCGCACGCAGGATCGCGGTATCGGGCCGCAGGTAGGCAAGCTGGTGGCGGCGCAGCGTCAGGAAGTGGTGGCGGCGGTACAGCACGATCAGCATCGCGGCCAGGCTGGCCAACTGCGCAATCAGCGTGGACAGCGCCGAGCCCGCGATGCCGAGCTCCGGGAACGGGCCGATGCCGAAGATCAGCAGCGGGTTGAGCACCACGTCCAGCCCCACCGACAACAGCATGAAATAAAACGGCGTGCGCGAATCTCCCGCGCCGCGCAGCGTCATCATCACGAAGTTGTAGAAATACATGAAGGGCAGCGCCAGGAAGATGATGCGCAGGTAGCTGATGGCAAGCGCCCTGGCATCGGCCGGCGTGCCCATCGCGGCAAGGATGTCGGGCGTGAACACGTAGCCCAGCGCCGCCGCGAGCACCGACAGCAGGACGAAGAACGTGGTGCTGGTGCCCACCACGCGGCGCGCTTCGGCCAGGTCGTGCGCGCCCACGGCATGCCCGATCATGATGGTATTGGCCATGCTGATGCCGAACACCACGCCCAGCAGGAAGAACAGGATGATGTTGGCGTTGGAGGTGGCGGTCAGCGCCGCCTCGCCAAGGAAATGCCCCACCCACACGGAGTTGATCGAGGCGTTGAGCGACTGCAGGATATTGCTGCCCAGCACCGGCAGTGAAAACAGCAGCAGCGTGCGGCCGATCGGGCCCGTGGTCAGTTGGGCTTTGGATTTTGTTGGCATGTTCGAGGGAGGTCTCGTGTTTTTATTGCGCCTGCTATCGTCGGGAAACGAGGGGCAATGCAACGCGCAATGCCCACGTTCGCCACTATGTCATACCTTGCTGACAAGCCTTGTCGGTAGCCGTCTGTCAGACAGAAAGCCAATTGTAAGCAGTTGTTTGGATCAGGGCACGGGCCCTTGCGCGAGCCATCAAACACTGGCGAAATGCACAACATAGGTGGCCCTTGGCGCCGCGCAGCGCGGCCATCGCGGTGTCCCCGCGATGGCATCCAAGAGCCGTTTCGATCCATGAACCGTGAGGTCCAATATGACGAAGAACAAGCCGATTCGCTTTTTGCAAGCTTCCACCGCCCTGGCTGCTGGCCTGCTATGTGCGGCCTCCTTTGCCCAGACACCCGCCGTTCCTGCCGATAGCGGCAACGCCGCTGGGCCGGCCGGCATGACCCAGGTCGAGCCGCCGAAGGATCCGCTGGTCCAGCGCCGCGATGCCAACAAGCAGGCCTCGGACGAATACAAGGCCAAGAAAAAGGCCGCCAAGACCGAATACAAGCAGGACGTGAAGTCCGCCAAGCAGCAAAAGAGCACCGAGAAGAAGGCCAACAACGAGACCATGAAGCAGGAAATGTCGACCACGCCTGCAGACGCGCAGAAGAACTAAGCGCATACCGTCCGCCCTTTAAGGGCAACCACAACAACCACCACAACAACCAAAATAAAACGCCCCGTCTCCCCCAAGGAGGCGGGGCGTTTTATTTTGGCTATCGCTGAACCATAAAGCCATTGGACGCGCCATAGGGCGCAATTTCCGGGTCTGCTGCATCTCCGGGTAGAATCCGGAGTTGAGTGCAACTTAGATCACATTATGGAAAGAGCCGTGGATATCAATGGCAACGCATTGACAGGTGTTTTGCTGGAACAGTTACTGGATCGCCTCGAAGCCGATCTCGAAGAAGGCAGCTCAAGCGAAGCCGCTGATTTGCTGGCCAGATTGCGCGCCAAGCCTTTGCGGGCGGATTCCCTCGAGTCCATCGACCGGCTGCATACGCTATGGATGCGCGCGGGGGATCCGGCGGCTGCGCTGGCGGTGGTCAACGACGACGGCGCCGGCGTGCTGGAAGCCACGCCGCGCCAAGCCCAGGCCGAGCTGCGCATGCACCTGGCGCTCTATCGCCTCCAGATGGCCAACCACCTCAACGACGTGGAGAGCACGCAGCGGGCGCTCACGGAGATGCGCGCCATCGTGGCAGGGATGCCGGACCTGAATGCGGACCGGTATCGCCAGCTTCGGGTACTCGACAGCCTTGAGCTGCGCGATCTGGGCATTGCGCTGGAGGCAATTGAGCTGCGCCATGCGTTGAACGGGGCCATCGCGGCACGTGCGCCATACCGTGCATGGGATCTCGCCGACTATCAGCGGCGGCGCGCCTGGGCGCTGACGCGCCATGACAGGGACGACGAGGCCCGCGCAGCCGCTGGCGCGGCCATCCTGGCGCTGCAGATTGCCGACGCGGAGCAGGACGTCGACGAAAACGACTGGCTGCGCCTGGGCAGCGCCCTGATCGGGATCGCGCCCGAGCGCCTTGCCGACTTCCAGCAGCCCGTCAGGGCGCTGACAGCGCAACGGTCCTTGCCGCAGCGCCGCGAACTGGAAGTCCGGCTGTCCCGGCTCGCGGCGCGCGCCTTGTACGCGCAAGGCGATCTGCCCGGCGCACTGGACGCCTGCTCTGCCGCGCGTCATAGCCTGTCCTCGAACGGAAGCGATGACTTCATCGAATACGAGCTGCCGTGGCTGATGGAAGCCCAGCGCGTTGAAGATGCCGGCCGCCGGGTGTTCCTTCACATCTATCAGGTGGAGGACGAGATGTGGGATGGCGCCGCGCAGCTGGTTCACGCGCGGCTGGCCGATGCGGCCGACGACTCGGTCTGGTGGCCATTGTGCGCCATGCGGGCTTGCAACACGGAAGAGACGCTGGTGGCCTTCCTGTCAAATGCGCAAGAAGGTGAAGAGGATCTGCGGAACCTCTCCCCGATTCATGAAGCGCTCTTTGGCGCCGTGGGTGAGCAAGTGAACGCGCAGGCCTTGCAGGCGGTGTTCGACGCCGCACGCAAGCTGGCCGAGCAACGTTCGCCGGGCCATCCGTGGATCGCACGATTGGCGGCAGTCAACGATGCCGCGGCGGGCCGCATCGATGCCACGACGAAAGCTGCACGGCTGTATGCGGCGGCGCAGGAAGGCGGCATGGAAGACAACCGCACGGCCTATGCCCTGTTCGAGGCATGGGTGCAATCGCTTGGGGTGATCCAGACGCTGAAGCTGCCGGCCTTCTCGCTACCAAGCGGGCTGTGGGCGTACAACTTCGGGGTCTCGCTTGGCGATTTGCTCGAGGAACACCTCGACCGCGTCCCCGCGGCGTCGCGCAACGAAACCTACAGCGATTTCATCAAGCTGCAGATTGCCGCCTACGAACAAGGACAGGCGTGCCTGGAGCGCTATTTCGAGAGCGGCGCCGGCCATCCGTACGACGCCTGCGCGCACCTCTACTCCATGTTGTGCAACAACCTGGCCATCATCTATCGCTACGACAAGCGGCGCTTTGAGGATGCCGTCGAATTGCACAGGCGCGGCATCGCGGCCAGCCCGTTTGCCGAACACTACGCCGGCCTGTTGAGCGTGCGGATCGCAATGCGCGATTCCGAGGGGATCATCAGCGCCGCCGAGCAGCTTTGGCACTTCGCCGCCGAGTTTGGCTATAGCCGGCACGACCCTAACGAGTACCTGAGCGAAGTGTCGCAGGCCCTGTACAAGCTCGATCGCGATCGCGAGATTCCCATCTGGCTGGAGCGCCTGGTGAAATGGGAGCGGCAAGAGGGCCAGGACGATAGCAACCTGTCGGGCAAGGCCTTGGGCGTGCGCCTGCAAATGGCGTTCAACCTGGCGCACAACTGCCCGGAAGAAGCCTCGGCCTTGTGGAGCCGCATCGCGCGCCAGGTCGATGGCTGCTCGGAATCCTGGATGGTCAGCCTGGGGGCCGACACGCTCAGCGGGCTGCAGCGCCACGCCGAGGCCGCCACGCTCTTTGAGCGTGCCATCGCACTCAATCCGCGCAGCAACGAGTATGAGCTCGCCGATGTCAAGGCGATGGAGGAAAAGCTGGCGCTCTACCGCACGCAAGCCAACGCCCCTGGCAAGAGCAAGAGCTGGTGGCAAGTCTGGAAATGAGGAAATGAGTACTGCCAAGCGGGCGGCAGGCTACGCACCGCGCAACGCCCTCAATGCCGGTGCGCTGAAGTCGGGCATCGCCGCGCGCAGCCAGGCGCGCGGCGACGATGCGGCGGTGCGCGCCTGGCTGCTTAACCACTTCTATCGCCATCTCGTCGCCAACTACGAGCCGGCCATCAAGATCGATTCGCTGGCGGATGCACGGCAGGTCCTGCGATCCGAGGCAATGCCGGAGTGGGTTGCGGCTCGCTTTGGCGCCTCGGCCAAGGCGAGCAGCGGCGAAGCAGCAACGCCCCCTGCCCCGGTCGTCTGGGTCGATCCTGTCGAGCCGCGCCTGTTGGCGCTGGAAGCGCGGCTCGTGGAGTTCCTGACCTCGCGCAAGGGCACCGCCCTCGACGGCAAGCTCGACCGCGTCACCTGCCCGCAAGCGCTGGCGCTGTGGGACAGGGAACATGCCGAGATGGCCACGCGTATCGAGCGCGGCTGGCGCCAGAGCCAGCCCGAGGCGCTGCGCACCTTGCTCTCGACGCCGAATGGCGCGTTCGTGGAATTGCTGCCAGACAGCGCGCTGCTGCGCGCGGAAATGGCATTTGAAAGCTATGTCATGCGGCATTGCCTGGGGCAGTTTTCCGACCGGCGCGCGCTGTCCGGCGGCTACGGCGAGCGCTATGCCGAAGCCGTGGCGCAGCAGCGGCTGCGCTTGCTGAGTTTGCGCGATGCCAGCGGGCAACCGCATATCACCATCAGCGTGCATGTCCTGGCCAATGGCGCGCTTGCGGTCGACCAGGTCAAGGGCAAGCAGAACCGGCCGCCCATCGCACGCTACGTGGAAGATGTGCTGGCCTGCCTGAACGCCCTGGGTACCGACGAGGAAACGCCGGACGATTGCATCGCCATCGGCGTAGTCCGCACGCCAGCCGGCTGGGCGCGCATTGAAGACGTGACCGAAGCCACGACGCAGACCCGATTGGTCGCCCGGTACCCGCAGCTCTTTGTCAGGCTCAGCGCCCCAACGCCGATGGTGGAGTGGCTGGTCGCCGCGCGCCAGCCTGGCTTGCTGGCGGAGCGTTCGCCACGGGCGGCATCGGTCAGGTATGCCACAAGGCCAACGGCGGATCCGCATGGCGGTGAGGAGGTTGTCGCAACCGAAGGCGTGCCGTGGCCGGAGCTGTCCCTATCGCAAGCGGAAGCCATCCTGGCTTTGCCATCGAAATCGTAATGGAGCGCCGAATCGGATGAATGTCTTCTACCTGCTCCTCGGGGGCCTTGTGCTATGGCGGGTCTACCGCTTCCTGCGCCCCAAGCGTCCCGCTGCGTTCACCCGGCGCAAGCAATGGGCACTGACGTTGGCGCAGCCCATGGTCGATGCCACCAACATGACGGGGTTTTTCAACCCTGCCTCGGACCACATGTCGGACGCGGCGCGCGCGTTGTTCCGCGTGCAGTTGCTGCACCAGATGGAGTTCCGCGCCAACGCCATGGATGACGAAGTGCGCCAGCACCTCGCCCAGGTGTTCGAATCGCGGTGGTTTCGCGCCGACCTGCATGCGCTGCTGCCGACAGACGATCCGCGCGCCGCGCTAGCGTTTGCCTGCGTCCGGATGGCATTTTTTTCGCGCAATGTCATGCTGATGGGCTGGGTCGAGCCGATGGCCGCGTGGCGCGTGCTCTTGCTCAACGCACAGCGCGCGCAGGACTGTTTTGCCAGCTGGGAAGATTTCGGCCACGCCTTTATCGCTGGCCGCCGGCAATGGCTTGCCGCATTCCGGGCCGACCCCCTGGGCAAGGCCTTCGATGCCGCCAGCCTGCGCCAGCTGCTGGCCCCGCCCAAGGGCGCCTGGGCAGCGTTGGCCTGGCCTGGCCTGCCGGCATTCAGCCCGGAGCCACGCTGAGTCAGCGCCTGGAGGCCGCCCGGTAGGCGACGATGCGCGCCTTGAGCCCCGGCCGGGCGGCGGAGCGCACCAGCTCGGCCAGCTGCGCCGCGCGCGCCGCTTCGGCCATGGCGTGGCCGCCCTGCGTGGCGGCCTGGATAGCGGCCTGGGTTGGCGCATCCAGCCGGCGCGCACGCTCAGCCAGCGTGGCGAGCGCGGCGGCGCGATCCTGCGGTGCCACCGAACTACCGGCCAGGCCGCACGCCAGCGCTTGCTCGGCCCGCACGGCCCGTCCGCTGGCGATCCAGTCCCGCGCCGTGGCCACACCCACCAGTTGCGCCAGCCGCGCGCTGCCCAGCACCAGGCCGAAGGCCGCGCCTGGAAAGGCAAGAGTGCTGCCCGGCGCGACCCAACGTTGCTCGCAGGCCGCCATCAAGTCGGCGCCCGCGCCCATCGCGCGGCCCTGGACCAGCGCCACGGTGGTAAAGGGCGCGCCATGCACGCTTTGCAGCAGCAGCTGGACGCGCACGAAACGCGCAAGCAGCGAATCATCGCTCTCGCTATCCAGGTCACCCAGGTCGAATCCCGTGCAGAAATGCGTGCCGGCGCCCTCGATGGCGAGCAGGCGGGTGCCATCGTGGTAGCACGCCAGCACCGCCGCCGCGAGCGCCTCCACCAACCCCGCCGACAGCGCGTTGCCGCGCTCGGGCCGGTTCAGCGTCAGGCGGGTGACGTCGCCTTGCCGGTCGATCAGCAGATTGGCTTCGTCCATGTTCACCCCTGCGCCGGTGGCGCCGCCGGCGCCCACAGGTTGGGCACCAGCGCGTTGGAATAGCCAGATACGAACGGCTTGGTGGCGCCGCTGGCGGCGTCATACACATGGCGCTGGATGCGGCCGATGTTGCCGCCATACAAATGCACGCTGATCGACACCCGGTCGTCATGCGCATTGCGCACGCGGTGCACATCGCCCAGCGTTGGCGAGACCGCGGCCACCTGGCCGGCGCTCAGCAGCACGGCATCGCCATCTTCCACCAGCCTGCCGCCTTCCACGCGGTAGTGCTGGTCCACCTCGGCGCCGCGCAGCATGCCGATCAGGCCCCACACCGTGTGGTCGTGCACGGGCGTTTGCTGGCCCGGCCCCCAGACGAAGCTGACCAGCGAAAAACGATCGAGCGGATCGCCGTAGAGCAGGTGCTGCTGGTAGTAGACCGGATGCGGTAGCGCCATGGCCTCAGGCAGCCAGTCGTCGTGCGCCACCAGTTCGGCCAGTGCGGCGCTGGCTTGCACCAGGATGGCGGACTCGCTGCTGCCCTCGCGCTCTGCCTGCGTGACCACACGGCTGATGGTGGCAACGAACTCGCGCAGCCGATCGATGTTGCCAGTCTTGTCGCTCATGATGATTCCTTTATCTTTACGCGGGGTCTTGTTCCGTGCCTGCGCCGCCCGCCTGGTAGCGGGCACGCACGGCGGCATTGTGCTCGCCCAGCGCCGGCGGGTCGCGGCGGATCGGCAAGCCCAGGCCGTCGAAGCGCAGCGGCGAGGCGAAGGTGCGCGTCTGGTGGCCACCAGGCAGCGTGAGCGGGCGCACCCACTCCATATGCGCCACCTGCGGATCGTCCAGCGCGGCGGCATAGTCGTTGATGCGCGCATGCGGCACGCCGGCGGCATTGAAGGCGGCAATCCAGTGCTCCACGCCAGCGGTGGCAAAGCGCTCCTCCAGCAGGATCTTCAGCGCGGCCTGGTTGGCCGCGCGGTCGCGCGTGGTGGCAAAGCGCGCGTCCTGCGCCAGCGCGGGCAGTTCCACCACGCGTACCACTTCGAGCCACAGTTTCTGGTTGCCCGCGGCGATGGCAAAGTAGCCATCGGCGGCCTGGAACGCCTGGTAGGGCGCGTTGCGCGGATGGGCGGAGCCCAGCTTGGCCGGGCTCCTGCCGGTGCCGAAGTACTCGCTGGTCTGCAACGCGGCGATGCCTAGCGTGCAGCCGTACATCGGCACATCGATATGCGCGCCAGCGCCGCCGGCCCGCACCCGGGCGAGCGCGCTGGCAATGGCAAAGGCGCCGTACAGCCCCGACGCGAAGTCGGCCAGCGGCACGCCGCATTTCACCGGCGCGCCATCGGGCTCGCCGGTCACGCTCATCACGCCGGCGGCAGCCTGGATGGTCAGGTCGAACCCGCCCTCGCCCGCGCGCGGGCCGCTCTGGCCGTAGGCGGACACCGAGCAATACACCAGCCCCGGCTTTTGCTCGCGAAAGCTGGCGTAGCCCAGCCCGAGCCTGTCCATCACGCCGGGGCGGTTGTTCTCGATCACCACGTCGGCATCCAGGATCAGCGCGCGCGCCAGCGCCACGTCGGCAGCGTCCTTCAGGTTGAGCGCCACCGACTCCTTGTTGCGGTTCAGCGATGCGAAATTCTCCGAGAAGCCATCGGATAGCGGCGGCCACTGCCGCAAGGTGTCGCCCTCGGGCGCTTCCACCTTGATCACCTCGGCGCCCATATCGGCCAGCAGCATGCCGCAAAAGGGGCCGGCGGCAACGGTGCAGAATTCCACGACCCGCACGCCTTGCAGCGGCAGGTCCTGGTAGTCGAGATCACGCATGGGAAGCATCCACAGGAAACGAGAAAGGGGCGGCGCAGTGAATCAGCCATCCTCCTGGGAAGGCTGCCGGCCGCGATGCGATGATTATAGGGAGTTGCAAAATACGATACTATCGTTCCACATTTGAGAACAGATAGGCGCTGTCCGAATAGGATCTGCGCATAAGATCTGCGCATAAAATGGCCGCATAGAGCACAAACATCGATGAACAACACCTTGATCAAGGGCCTCGGCGTGATTGAGTTGCTGGCGCACAGCGACCGCCCGCTGGGCCTCACCGAGATCGCCGCCCACCTGGGCCTGGCCAAGAGCAATGTGCACCGGCTGCTGCAAGCGCTGACGGAGCTGCACTATGTGATCCGCGACGCCTCCGGCACCGGCTACAGCGCGTCCATCAAGCTATGGGAGCTGGGCTCGGCCGTGCTCTCGCGGCTGGACCTGCGCCGCCATGCCGAGGCGTGGATGGACAAGCTGATGCACGCCAGCGGCGAGAGCGTGCACCTGTCCGTGCTGGACCGCGCCGAGGTGGTCTACGTGCACAAGATCGACAGCCCCAACCCCGTGCGCGCCTACACCCAGATCGGCGGCCGGGCGCTGGCGCACTGCGTGGCCACCGGCAAGGCGATGCTGGCCTTCCAGCCGGACACCGCCCTACAGCGCATGTGCACCACGCTGGCGCCGTCCACGCCCAACAGCATCGTCGAGCCCGAGCGATTCCTGCAGGAGATGGCCAAGGTGCGCAAGCTGGGCTATGCGGTCAACCGCGGCGAGTGGCGGGAGACGGTCTACGGCGTGGCCGCACCGATCAGCGACGGCAACGGGCACGTCATCGCCGCCATCGGGCTGTCGGGGCCCGCGGAGCGCTTCAAGCCGCACAAGATCAAGGGCTTTGCCGCGCTGGTGCTGAACGCGGCCACGGAGATCTCCGATGGCCTGGGCGGCGGCAACCGGCACAATGCGCTGGCGCTGGCTACGCGCAGCATGGTGGCGATGCGGCGCGGCTGAGCTTGCCTGCTGCCTGCCTGTTGCCTACCTGTTGCGCCTGCTATTGCCTGACCGCCTGGCATCCGGATCCGTCAGGCCGGGAGTCCGCTTGCGCCGTGGTGGATGCCTGGACGCGCTGCAATGCATCGATGGAATGGGCAGCAAGCGTGCCGACCTGCTCCAGCCACGCCGCCTCCGCCGGCCATCTGCCTTGATCCACCGCCGGGTAGACCTGCCGCACGAATCGATGCAAGGCGCTGGCCCCGATATTGCCGCTCACGCCGAGCAGATTGTGCAGCCGTTGTTGCGCGCCATCGAGGTTCTCCTGCGACACATCGGTGCGGAGCTGCTCGACCAGCGTACGAATGCGATCGATGCAGGGCACCAGCGATTCCTCCAGCAAGGCCAGCGCCTTCAGTTCCGCGAGGCGACGGCCGTCAAGCAGGTCTGCCGCCACCGGGCCATTGTGCTCGATGACAACGATGCCCGAGGCTTGGAGATTATTCGCAGGGCTGGATTCGCCATTCGCGGCGCGCCGTTGCCAATGCCGGCCGAGCTGGAAGTAAAGCGACTCGGCAACGACAGGCTTGGCAAGGACATCGCTGATGCCTGCCGCCAGGCAGGCGCGGACAACGCTTTCGTCCACATGTCCGGTCAGCGCAAGGATGGGCATGTCGCGACATGCCTGCGACCGCCCGCGGATGGCCTTCGCGGTGTCGATGCCGCTCAAGCCGGGCATATGGATATCCAGCACGATGGCATCGATGCCGTCATGCTCGCCCAGCCGGGACAACACCTCTACCCCGTGCTCCGCTTCCACCACCGTGATGCCCCGGCGCTCCAGATGCGCCTTGGTGACCAGCCGGCTATAGGTATCATCGTCGGCCACGAGCACCGTCTTGGCGCTGAGCGTATCGGCGCCACCGCTGTGCAATGCCTCGAAGCCACGCTCGACGATGCCTTGCAAGGCCGTCAACAGTTCCAGCGGGCCAATGGACCTGCTCAGTACCGCTTCAACGCCGGCCTTGCGCAATTTGAGCCGCGCCATGTGGGGTGGCTCGGACGTATAGGCCACGATGATGGCGCCGCGATTCACCGCGCCGGGCGTGGCGCGCATCCTGTCGGCCGTTGCGTAGCCGTCCAGCACCGGCATATTGATGTCGAGGAGCACCAGGTCATAGGGGACCGAGCGCAGCTTCTCCAGCGCCGCCTGGCCATTCTCGGCCTCTTCCACTTGCGCGCCCACCTGCGACAGCACGCGGCGCGTGCTGTCGCGCAGATCGCGATCGTCATCGACCAGCAGGATGCGCGCGTTTCGCAGTGCCACCGCGGCGCGCTGCACCGTCGCCTTTTCGTGATCGGCAAGCTCGGCGGGCGACACGGCCGGAAACGTCAGGGTGAACTCGGTGAACTGGCCCGCTTGGGACTGGCAGGCGATGTCCCCGCCAAAGGCGTGCATCGCGCGCCGGCAGTAAGCCAGGCCAAGCCCGGTGCCGCCCGACTTTCCGGACGTGCGAAATGGCTCGAACAAGTGAGGCAGGATGTCGGCCGGGACGCCAGGCCCGGTATCCCGAATCAGCACTGAGGGCTGATCCACCGTGATGCTGAGCGTGGCGTCGGGACGCAAAGGGAAGTAATAGAGCGCGTTCTTGATGAGGTTGAACAACACGAACAGGAAGACCGCTTCGTCCCCCTTGAAGGTGAAGTCCTTGCGCACAATCAGCTTGACCCTGTTGCGCTCCGCGTCGCTGCCGAAGCCGTACTCCTCCACGGCCTTGAGCGCGGCGCCGGAGGCCGTCAGGTAGCCGAACTGATCCGACCGGATGGGTTTCCCGCTCACCTCGTCCATGGTCATGGCCACGATCCGCAGCCCCCGCTCGATGGAGAGTTGCCCCTGGGCGAGATGGCGATGCACCGTCGCGGCATTCTCGTTGGACAGCACCGGCGCGGGCGTGGAATCCGTGACTTCGGGCAGCGCATTTTCCACGCCATCCAGGACCAGCTTCAATTGCCCCAGCGGGCTGCGCATCTCATGGGCGATCGAGCCGGCCAGGCTCTGCAGCGCCTTGTTCCTCTCCACAACGATGCGCCCTTTGCTGATGGCGTGGCTAAAAGCCATGCTGCACAGGGTCACCACCGGAAGCAATGCCAGGTTGGCCTGGTCGACCGCGCTCACCACCAGGCCGGCGGGCGACGTCAAGACGGCCGCGAGCGTGGCGCCGAGCAAGCCAAGGGCGATACAGACCAGGACCAGGAGCGGCGTGTTGATGCACAGCGCCAGGATGAAGATCATCATGACTTCCGTCATCATCCACATGGTGGAAAACCCGTTCCTGATGGTCAGGAAGGTACAGGCAAAGGGCAGCACGTAGATCAGGCAGAAATGCCAGTAGACGAGCAGATGCTCCTCGTAGCGCTTGGGCCAGCGGTCCTGCAGGATCAGGGGTATGCACAGCGCCGCCGCGCTTAGGCGCAGCGGCAGATTATCGTAGGGCTGGGGCAGTACGTAGGTCCAGACCACGTAATAGATGGGGTGGCACAGGAGGCCGAGTATGCCGCCCCACCGAATTGCAAAGCGACTGCGTTCGAGCATATCCCGCGTCGATTCACGCAATACATTCATCAGGCCTCCGGATGCCGTTTATGACCCAATCAATTCCTGGCTGCCAGGCTGGCTTGCGACCAAGGGAACCGGCGTGCCGTTCTTGCCGAGAAAGGGCCCCACCGAGAAATCGTATTTCTTCAATAAGCCGTGAGTATAGGAGACTGACCAGACCGGAGGACTACCGACGATGAAATCGGTGGCCATGCCTTCCTGCCATGCCACATATCCTTCCGCGAAGCAAGTATAACAATCGCGCGTACTGGGCAGCCTGAAGGGAAATGCGGTATTCAGGCCTTCGGGTCCGCGGGCAAAACACTCGATATAGAGCGTTTTGCCGCGCGAAGCGAGTTCCGCCTCGACGCTGGCGGCCCGGGGATGCGAATCGTCGATCCAGAATTGCGCGCGCGCCAGGTCCGAAGCCGTGAGATAAGGCAGGCTGGTGCTGCTGGTGAGGATGGCGCCGTCAAACTGTGGCAAGGCGGTATCCGGCCGGAAGGTATGCACCGAAACCCTGCATTTTCCCAGCAGGTCGGAGGACAGGAGTTCCGTGGCTTGCGCCGTGAGCAGGTTCGCCTTGTCGGGCAGGTCGATCAGCACCAGTTCCTTCGGCGCGTTCTTGTAGAGCAGGTATTTGGCAACGGTCGTGCCCAGGCGGCCTGCCGCACCGAACAGGGCGATCTTGGCATTGCCGAACTCCAGGGAGACCTCGTTGCAGCAATGCATGGCCCAATCCTTCAGCATGGCCGCCGTCGCGGCGTGGCCGGTGGTGATATGGGGCGGCTTGACCGGGCGCGGCAAGGCCCCGTAGTTGCAGGCGTAAGGCGTGGATGCGCCCATGGCTACCATGGATAAGCCCGCCCGCCTTGCCAGTTCGAGCGCGGGGAAGAACTGGGTTTCCCGGAACCGCTTGATGCCGCTCGGGCTGCCCAGCCAGAGTTCAAGCGGCACCGGGCAGGCGATATTGGCACCAATTAGCTGCGAGCCGGAATAAATCGGTGAGGCAATGAACGGCGGCGTTCTCCAAAGCGCTTCTTCGAACTCGGCGCTTCTTTGCCGGACATTATGAAATGAAAACGATAATGTCTCCCAATCGGTCGCATGGAACAAGAAGCCGACGCCGCCCTGTCCCCGCGGCAAGTTATCGCGGATTTCCTCGGGGCTGATCGTGTGCTTGAGAACGAGTGGAGCGGGCGCGGCGGGAGCCAGGTAAGTGTCTATTCCCGTGCTGTCAAAAAAACGCATTGCCATTGATTATCCTTTTACTGTTGGGCGAAATGAAAATCGGGCGCCGGAGTGGTGGTGCCCGCCTCAACTGTAAAGAATAGTGTTTGCTTCGGTGACCGGTTGGCGCAAAACGCGTCCGCGGCGCCGCCCTCCCCTGCTCACCCCGCTCGCCCCGCTCAAACCCGCCCGTCGATCCGTCTCCCGCGGTTTGGCTATCAGGGCACCCGCCATCAGGAAATCGCATGCCACCTCACGAAATTGTCATAGCCAATGGGCCCCAAGTTGCGCCACTACGCGGTCGCGTCTTCTCCTCCAGGTACTTTCCGGAGAGAAGACGAGCGGGCTGAGCCTGGGCATCACCCATATTTTCTGAGCCGGAGAATCAGAACCAGCAGTGTCTTTTGCGTCACTTTGCTAAGGCACTCCGTCCGTCCTGACCGTCCGTCCTGACAGACCAGAGCCCGCCGATGCACAAAACCGGCCGACGCGTTAAGCTTGCGGTTTGGCCACCGCGCCCAGGCGCGGCACCCCCACCGCGGCGGCACCCGCTGCGCTTGTCGCACGCAACCTTCTTCAGGAGAAAGGCATGTACCAGGATCTCGCCCTCTACATCGACGGGGAATTCGTCAAGGGAGGGGATCGACGCGAGCAAGACGTCATCAACCCCGCCACCCAGGAACTGCTGGGCAAGCTGCCGCATGCCAACCGCGGCGATCTGGACCGCGCTCTCGCCGCCGCGCAGCGCGCCTTTGAAAGCTGGAAGAAGACCTCGCCGCTGGAGCGCTCCAAGATCCTGCGCCGCGTGGCGGAACTGACCCGCGAGCGCGCCAAGGAGATCGGCCGCAACATCACGCTGGACCAGGGCAAGCCGCTGGCCGAAGCCATCGGCGAAGTCATGATCTGCGCCGAGCACGCCGAATGGCATGCCGAGGAATGCCGCCGCATCTACGGCCGCGTGATCCCGCCGCGCCAGCCCAATGTGCGCCAGATCGTGGTGCGCGAGCCGATTGGCGTGTGCGCTGCCTTTACGCCGTGGAACTTCCCGTTCAACCAGGCGATCCGCAAGATGGTCTCGGCCATCGGCGCCGGCTGTACGCTGATCCTGAAGGGTCCGGAAGATTCGCCCAGCGCGGTGGTGGCGCTGGCCCAGCTGTTCCATGATGCAGGCCTGCCCCCGGGCGTGCTGAACATCGTCTGGGGCGTGCCGGGCGAGATCTCCACTTACCTGATCGAATCGCCGATCGTGCGCAAGATCTCCTTCACGGGTTCCGTGCCGGTAGGCAAGCAGCTGGCCGCGCTGGCCGGCGCCCACATGAAACGCGTGACCATGGAGCTGGGCGGGCACTCGCCGGTGCTGGTGTTCGACGACGCCGACATCGAGCCGGCAGCCGAAATGCTGGCGCGCTTCAAGCTGCGCAACGCCGGCCAGGTGTGCGTGTCGCCCACGCGCTTCTACGTGCAGGAAAAAGCCTACGACAAGTTCCTCGCGCGCTTCACTGAAGTGATCGGCTCGATCAAGGTCGGCGATGGCCTGGACGACGGGACCCAGATGGGCCCGCTGGCGCACGAGCGCCGCATCGCCTCGATGGAGCAGTTCCTGGACGACGCCAATCATCGCGGCGGCAAGGTGGTGGCCGGCGGCAAGCGCATCGGCGACAAGGGCTTCTTCTTTGCCCCCACTGTGGTGACCGACCTGCCCGACGACGCCAAGCTGATGGTCGACGAGCCCTTCGGCCCGGTGGCGCCGGTGACGCGTTTCAAGGACGTGGAAGAAGTGCTGCGTCGCGCGAACAGCCTGCCGTTCGGCCTGGCCTCGTATGTGTTCACCAACTCGCTGAAGACCGCAACGGTGGTGTCCAACGGCCTGGAGGCCGGCATGGTCAATATCAACCATTTCGGCATGGCACTGGCCGAGACGCCGTTCGGCGGCATCAAGGATTCCGGCATCGGCAGCGAAGGCGGCCTGGAAACCTTCGATGGCTACCTGGTGACCAAGTTCATCACGCAGGTCTGATGTACCGTCCTGGCCGGGCACCCGCCCGGCCAGGACGCGAATAGACAAAGATGGCGAGCGATCAGGCCCGCCACGAATCAAGCCAGGCCTGTTTCCTACTTCCCCCGGGCCTTGTGGTAGTCCTCGGCAAAGTCCTTCCACTGCGCCTGCGCCATCTCGCAGCCATGCCGCGCCAGCCGCAGCACCGGCGCGCGCCAGCGCGAACCGGCAGCGAACTCCTGCAATTGCTCGATGCGATCGGCGGCTTCATGTCCGCAGCCGCGCAAGTGCGCCCAGGCCGCCGAGCGTGCCATCGTGAGAAGCACTACGTTCAGGCTGGCGCGATCTGTGTGAGGTCCAAGGTTGACCCGGTCGGCCGTGGGCTGCAGGCTCTTGACGATGTAGGACGGGTCTCCCGGCCCGCCACCCATCGCCACCGCCGAGAGCAGCGCGGGCGAAGCCGCCTGCATGGCGTGCTGGATATGCGCCACGCGCGACGCATCGGTGCCCCAGGCGGGTTGCGCGCCATATGGCAAGCCTTGCCAGGCGCTGGGCGCGGCGCGCTTGATGTCGACGAGGCGCTGGGCGGTGGGTGTGCCCGGCGCATGCGCGAGCACCACGTAGCGCTCCAGCCCCAGGCTGCCCACGCCCGCCACCCGCCGCGCAGCGTCGTCGGCCACGAACTGGCCGTGATGGGACTGCCGCGTGAACTCGCGCAGGATGGCGGCGGCGCGCTTGCGCTCGCCCTTGAGCGGGGCCAGCGCATGGATGTTGTCGACCAGCAGGCGCCGTTTCCCGCCGCGCCGCACGGTGCGCGCCGCCAGGACCTCGCCGCGGCGACGGCGTTTGACACGGCGCAGCAGCGTCGCCACCATGCCGGTGGCGGTGGCGCGCTCCACCCAGCGCGGCTTGCCGCTGGCCAGCACCGCCGCGTAGGTATCGAGCATGTGCTCGGCGCCCGCGCGCGCGTCGGCATCCGACAGGCCGAGCTGCGGCGCCGCGATCATCAGGCTGGACAGCAGGCGCACCAGGTCCACCGTCAGCGGCGCGACCATCGCGTCGTCGAAGTCGTTCAGATCAAAATACACCAGGCCGTTGTCACCCTTGAAGCTGCCCATGTTCTCCAGGTGGAGGTCGCCGCAGACATAGGTGGTGGGTGCCTCCATCAGCGCGGCCTCGGTGCCCACCGAGGCCGCGTAGAGGTGGTTGGTGCCGCGCAGGAAGGCGAACGGATCGGCGGCGATGGCCGCGAGCTTGCGGGTCAGCCGCTCGGGATCGCGGCCATGGTTATAGATCAGGATGGCTTCCGTAGCTGGGTGCATGGGTTCCTCATAGTGGCGGGCAACCGGTCAAGTGTACCCGGATGGCACCCATGGAACACGCACCAGACGCGCATGCGCGCTCAGCGGAAGAAAACCCCGCGCAAGAGGAATGTGTAGTCCGCCTCGGCCGCCATCAGGCCCACCAGCACCAGCAGGCATAGCGGCGGTATCAGGATGGCGCAGATCAGCGCCAGCCGCTCCCAGGCCATGTGCATGAACACGGCCACGATCAATCCGGCCTTCATCAGCATGAAGAGCAGGATCAGGGTCCAGCGCAGATAGCCCTCGAAATGGAAGTAGTCCACCAGGTAAGACAGCGTGGACAGCACGAACAACAGCGCCCAGATCTTCAGGTACAGGCCAATGGGATGCTGCTGCGCGTGCGGTTGCCCGTGCTGCTGCCCGTGCGGCAACTCGTCGTGCGAGCCGGCAACGACGGGCGCATCCGCGGGCACTTCGGGAGATGGGGTCGACGCAGCCATGGGGTGCCTCACCAGAGATAGAACAGCGCGAAGATAAAGACCCACACCAGGTCCACGAAGTGCCAGTAGAGCCCGGCGATCTCCACGATCTGGTAGTTGCCCGTGCGGTCGTAGCGTCCGCGCAGCGCCTTGGTGGCGACGATCAGCAGGTAGATCACGCCGCAGCTCACATGCAAGCCATGGAAGCCGGTGATCATGAAAAAGGCGGAGCCGAACTGCGGCGCACCCATCGGGTTGCCCCACGGGCGCACGCCCTCGGTCACGATCAGCTTGGTCCACTCGAAGGCCTGCATGCTGACGAAGGCCACGCCGAACAGCGCCGTGGCAAACATCAGCAAGGCGCATTTCACGCGGTCGCGACGGTAGGCAAAGTTGACAGCCATCGCCATCGTCCCGCTGCTGCTGATCAGCACGAAGGTCATGATCGCAATCAGCAGCAACGGCACCTCGGTGCCCCCCACCTTGAGCCCGAACACGATGCTGGGGTTCGGCCAGGGCGCCGTGCTTGCGATCCTGACCGTCATGTACCCGGTCAGGAAGCAACTGAAGATGAAGGTGTCGGACAGCAGGAAGATCCACATCATCGCCTTGCCCCACGACACCTTGAAGGCCTGCTGGTCGGAGGACCAGTCGGCCACCAGCCCGCGCAAACCGGTCACCGCCGGCGCAGATGAAGTGGGTAGCGAAGACATTGGCGCGTCTCCTTCGAGGATGTGCCTGGCCGCCTAGCCGCGGCCGCAGATATAGCGAACGAACTCCGGGGTGAGCCAGCCGAGCGCAGCTAGCAGCACCAGCCACACGGCCAGCAGGAAATGCCAGTAGCGCGCGCACAGGCGAATGCGCAGCGCGCTGCCCGGCCCGGCGCGCATGGCAATCGCCCAGCCAGCCAGGCCGCCCAGCACATGCAGGCCATGCATCGCGGTCAGCAGGTAGAAGAAGCTGCCGGACGGGTTATTGGCAGGCACCACGTGGATGGCGAGCAGGGCCTGCCATGCCCACAACTGCGAAGCGACGAACGCCGCCGCGGCCAGCCCGCCGAAGCGCAGCGCGCCGTGCGCCACCGTGACGCGTCCGGCGCGGGCCGCGCGCGCAGCCACCAGCATCACACCGCTACCCGCGGCAAGCAGCGCCGTGGACAGCCATACCTGCCACGGCAATGCCACGGCGTGCCAATCGGGCGAATCCATGCGCATGGCGTACGCGGCGATGAACAACGTGAACAGCGAGCTCGCCACGCCCATGAACACCCACAGCCCGATGCTGGCCGGCGCGGGCCCCGCACGCTGCCTGCCCACATCGCCCGGCCCGGGGCCCGGGCGCCGCTCGCCGTCGGCACCGGCGCGATACACCAGGTTCGGGTTCATGCCACGGCTCCGTGGCTGGTATGCGGCTCGGGCTCGGCGCCGCCGGCCTCGGGTGGCGCGTTCTGCGCAATGAAATCCTCGCTCGCGCCAGGCACGCTATACGCATAGGCCCAGCGATGCACCACCGGCTGCTCCGCGCCCCAGTTGCCGTGCACGGGCGGCGTATCCGGCGTCTGCCACTCCAGCGAGGCCGCGCGCCAGGGATTGGACCCCGCCAGCCTGCCTTGCCTGAGGCTCCAGGCCAGGTTGAAGATGAACAGCAACTGCGCCGCCGCCACGATAAACGCCGCCACGGAGATATAGGCGTTCATGGCGTGCGCCGACTCGGGGATGAAGGCGTAGTTGTCGTAGGCGTAATAGCGCCGCGGCATGCCAAGGATGCCCAGGTAATGCATCGGGAAGAAGATGGCATAGGTGCCGACGAACGTCACCCAGAAATGGATGTGCCCCAGCTTATCGTTGAGCATGCGGCCGGTGACCTTGGGGTACCAGTGATAGATCCCGCCAAACACCACCAGGATCGGCGACACGCCCATCACCATATGGAAGTGCGCGACCACGAAATACGTGTTGGACAGCGGGATATCCACGCTGACATTGCCCAGGAACAGCCCGGTCAGCCCGCCGATCACGAAGGTGCTGACAAAGGCGATGGCGAACAGCATCGGCACCGAGAAATGGATGTCGCCCCGCCACAGCGTGATGACCCAGTTATAGACCTTGATGGCGGTGGGAATCGCGATGATCAGCGTGGTGGTAGCAAAGAAGAAGCCGAAGTACGGGTTCATCCCGCTCACGAACATATGGTGCGCCCACACCACCACCGACAGCACGCCGATGGCCAGGATGGCCCACACCATGGTGCGATAGCCGAAGATGCTCTTGCGCGAATGCACGCTGACGAGGTCGGAGACGATGCCGAACGCCGGCAGCGCGACGATATACACCTCCGGGTGGCCGAAGAACCAGAACAGGTGCTGGAACAGCAACGGGCTGCCGCCCTTGTAGTTGAGCTGCTGGCCCAGCGACACGATCGCCGGCATGAAGAAGCTCGTGCCCAGCGTGCGGTCCAGCAGCATCATCACGCCCGACACGAACAGCGCCGGGAAGGCCAGCAGCGCCAGGATGGTGGCCATGAAGATGCCCCACACCGACAGCGGCATGCGCATCAGCGTCATGCCCTCGGTGCGGGCCTGCAGCACGGTGGTGACGTAGTTGAGCCCGCCCATGGTGGCCGCCATGATAAAGATCAGCAGCGACACCAGCATCAGGATGATGCCCCACTCATAGCCGGGCGTGCCTGGCAGGATGGCCTGCGGCGGATAGAGCGTCCAGCCGGCGCCGGTGGGCCCGCCCGGCACGAAGAAGCTCGACAGCAGCACCAGCACCGAGAGGAAGTAGACCCAGAAGCTCAGCATGTTCAGGTATGGGAACACCATGTCGCGCGCACCCACCATCAGCGGGATCAGGTAATTGCCGAAGCCGCCGAGAAAGAGCGCCGTGAGCAGGTAGATCACCATGATCATCCCGTGCATGGTCACGAACTGGTAGTAGCGGTTGGCGTCGATGAACGTGAAGTGCCCTGGGAAACCCAGTTGCAGGCGCATCAGGTTGGAGAGCACCACGCCTATCAGCCCCACGAAGATGGCAACCAGCGTGTACTGCACCGCGATCACCTTGTGATCCTGGCTCCAGATGTAGCGGGTAAAGAAACTCTGCGGTCCGTCGTGGGCGTCGTCGTCGGCGTATGCCATTGCACTCCCTCCTGTAGCCTTCCTGCACCCTGCTTGCAGCCTGCCTGCAACCTACCTGGCGGCCGCGCCGGACGCCGCGCCCGCCTGAGTGGCCGCGCCAGGCGCGCCAGTCGCACCAATGGCGCGGATATACGCAATCAGCGCGCTCACCTCCTCGTCGCTCAGGGCCATCTTCGGCATGAGCGGGCCGAAGCCCTTGACCAGGCGCGCCTGCGGATCGATGATCTCCGTCCTCAGGTAGGCGTCGTCGACCTTCGCGCTGCTGCCGTCGGCAAAGGTCCCTGTACTGCCATACAAGCCTTTCCAGCTTGGCCCGACGCCAACGCTGCCATCGATGCTGTGGCAACCCACGCAGCCTTTGCTCTGGGCCAGCGCGCGGCCCTGCTCGGCGAGCGTATCGGTTGCGGCTGCGGCGGGCGCGCCAGCAGCCGCTGTCGCCGCAGGGGGCGTCTTCACCATGGTCAGCGCAAATGTCGGCTGGCGCGCGAGCCACGCCTGGAACGCGGCCTCGTCCTCCACCACCACGTGGCCACGCATGTTGTAGTGGCCGACCCCGCACAACTGCGCGCACAGGATCTCGTACGTGCCCGCCTTGGTCGGCGTGAACCAGAACGACGTGACGGTGCCCGGCACCATGTTCATGCGGGCGCGAAACGGCGGCACGTAGAAGTCGTGCAGCACGTCCTTGGAGCGCAGCAGCACCGTGACCGGGCGATTCAGCGGCAGATGGACTTCCTGGCCGGCGACGATGATGTCGTCCTGCCCGCGCGGGTCGTCCGGGTTCACGCCAAGGGGGTTGGCCGGCGTGACAAAGCGCGGGTCCGAGGTGCCAAGCTGGCCGCCCCGGCCGGGAAAGCGAAAGCCCCACTGCCACTGCTGGCCCACCACCTCCAGGACCATGGCGTCGGCGGGCGGGCGTACGTACTCGGCATAGACGAACAGGCCAGGCGCAAGCAGCGCAATCACCCCAAGCGTGGTGCCCGCGACCAGCCACAGCTCCAGCTTGCTGTTCTCCGGCTGATAGGCCGCGCGCGCGCCGTCGCGATGGCGGTAGCGCCAGACGATGTAGGCGATGAACAGGTTGATGATGACGAAGAAGATGCCGGTGATGACCAGTGTGATCGTCAGCGTGTCGTCCATCTGCTTCCAGTTGGAGGCAAGCGGCGTCGCCCACCACGGGCTCACGAAATGGAAGAGCACCGAAGCAACGACGATGATCACGATTGCAATGGCTATCGCCATACAGACCCTCCTCCCCCTTGCGTACAGAAAGTGCGTACAGAAAGGCCGTGAACTACACGCAAGGCTGAGATAAGACTAGTGCATCTGGTCCGCCACCGGCAAGGCGACCTTGACAGCGCTTTGAGTGTCATGCCACACGAAGCTGGCCGGGCCCCGCGCCGCCAGCGGCAAAACAAAAAGCGGCGGAGAAAGCCGAAGCTTTCATCCGCCGCTGCCGGCCCGCACGGCCCGTGTAGTGGCAATGCGCGGGTCTAAACCGCTAAACCGCTAAGCCGCGTGTCCGCAGGGCAACAGAAACAGGGATGCGCTGCGGCACGCGCTGATGGATAGGCTGGTTTCTTCTCCTGTTTGCGTGCTCAGTGAGATACATCCTTGCTTTCGAGCTTCCAGTAGGCAATGGCCGCGGTCATGCCGAAGATCATGTGGCCAACCAGCGTATGCCAGCCGCGCGCATCGGCGAACCAGGTGAAAAAGCGTGTCATGCCGTAGAAGTTGAGCACGTAGACGGCAATGCCGAATACCGCGCCCGTGAGCAATGCGAGGCCCGTGCTCGAATCCAGGTGGAATGGCGCGATGATGGCCCCCAGGATCATGCCCAGCACCGCGCCGAGCACAAAGTGGATCGCCAGTGCCGCGGCTACGGTACTCACGCTGAACAACGAGGTCTGCAACACGCCCTGCCCCATGAGGATGGCCGCGATCATCCGCGTTGTGCCCCAGGGATTGACGCCCGCCACCATCGTGGACCAGAACAGCTCGATCACCATCAATAGCGCCCCTGCTGCCAGGCCGGACACCGCTGCCGCGGTCCAGTCTGGCGTTCGGCGCACATAGTGGTGCGATTGCATGTGAAGTTCCATAGCCACCTCCGGATATGCTGGTGCGCTGCGGCATTTCGCAGCGGTTGTACAACTACGCTTGCAGTCAGCTGATCGCTGATCACTGATTGGGCCCGCGTATCTGCACAGCATAGGACACGCCGGCCTGATCGTTTGACTGCACACCCGCAAATAAGTGCAGCGGGTGTGCGCCGGGCAACGGTGCGGCGGCGACAAGGCGCAGTGTGTATGGCGGGTTCGGTACTTCGGCGATCTTGCGATGCGCTCAGGCCTCGATCTGCATGCCCGCTGCCGCCTCCACCGTTGCCAGGACGCCACGCTCGCGCAGCATGCGCGTGTGCGCGGCCAGTGCTGCGACGAAGACACGCGACGCACCGAGATCCCCGAACACCGGCGCGAACGACGCGATGGCCGCAACGCGATCCTCTTCGTGCACGTGCGCAGCATCGGCCTTGCTCAGCAAGGCTCGCAGCGACGAGGCGAGCGGGTCTTCGATACGGTACCTGGCGCCGTGCTCATCCGTGCCGCGCAGGAAATGCAGCCAGGCGGCAACGCCCAGCGCCAGGCGCGGAAACGGCGCGCCGGCCCGCAAGCGCTCACGGATCGGCGCCAGCAGGCGCTGCGGGATCTTCTGCGAGCCATCCATGGCGATCTGGCTGGTCTGATGCTGCAGCGCGGGATTGGCAAAGCGTGCCAACAGGTCGCGCCGATACGCCGCGGTGTCCAGCCCCGGCAACGGCGGCAGGGTCGGCAGCATTTCCTGCTCCATCATGCCCGCCACCAGCGCGCGCACTGCCGGCACGGCGATGGCGCGGTCGGTGGTGGCCCACCCGGCCACCACGCCCAGATAGGCCATGGTCGAATGGCTGCCGTTGACGAGGCGATGCTTGAGCGTCTCGAACGGGTGCGCGTGCTCGACGAACTGCGCGCCGCCCGCCTCCCAGCGTGGCCGGCCGGCCACGAAGCGGTCTTCCATCACCCACTGCAGGAAAGGCTCGCCCACCACGGGCCACGCATCCTCCACGCCAAGCGCGGCGCCGACGTGCGCGGCATCCTCCACGGTGGTCTTGGGCACGATGCGGTCGACCATGGCGTTGGGAAAGCTGCAGCGTTCGGCCACCCAATCGTGCAGCGCACCATCCACGCGTGCGCAGAAGGCCAGCAGCAAACCGCGCAACGTGTCGCCGTTGGCGGCGATGTTGTCGCAAGAGAGCAAGGTCAGCGGCGGCAGGCCACGCGCCATGCGCCGTTGCAGCCCGCGTGCAAGGTAGCCCATGGCGGTGACCGGTGCAGCGGCATGCAGCAGGTCATGCGCGATGCCCGGGTCGCCGAAGTTCAATGTGCCGGTGGCAGGGTCATGACAGTAACCCTTCTCCGTCACCGTCAGGCTGACGATGCGCGCATCCACATGCGCGATCCGCTCCAGCACGGCATCGGGATCGTCGGCGGCCACCAGCACTGCGATCACCGCGCCGATCACCTGCAACTGCTCGAAGCGGCTGCCGTCGTCCCGCACCCCGCGCAGCGCCAGCGTGTACAGGCCTTGCTGCGGCGCCAGCGCGTCGCGCGTATCTGGCCGGCGCAGCGAGACGCCGACGATGCCCCAATCGAGCGAGCGCGCGTCGGTTGCGTCGGCGTGCAGCGCGGCTTGCGTCACCGCCGCCTGGTGCGCCCGGTGAAAGGCGCCGATGCCCAGGTGGACGATGCCGCCGCGCAGGCGCTCACGCGGAAAGCGGGGGCGCAGTACGTCATGCGGCAATTGCGCGAGCGTGTCGGGATGCAGTCTTGGCAGGGTCATGGTGCGTCCTGGGGTTGGCCTACCAGTGCCAGAGCGTGCCATCGTGGGCGAGGCGATTCACCGGCAGGTAAGCGCGTTGATAGGGATACCTGGCCGCCAGCGTTTCATCGATATCCACGCCATGCCCCGGCGCATCGCCCGGATGCAGCATGCCGTTGGCAAAGGTGTAGGCATGCGGGAACACCGCATCGGTCTGCTCGCTGTGGCGCATGTATTCCTGGATGCCGAAGTTGGGCACCCACAGGTCGAAATGCAGCGCGGCACCCATGCACACCGGCGAGAGGTCGGTCGCGCCATGCGAGCCGGTGCGTACCTGGTGCATCGCGGCGAAATCCGCGATGCGGCGCAGGTGCGTGATGCCCCCCGCATGGACCACCGTGGCGCGGATGTAGTCGATCAACTGCTCCTGGATCAGCGTCTTGCAATCCCAGATGGTGTTGAAGACCTCGCCCACCGCCAGCGGCGTGGTGGTGTGCTGGCGGATCAGCCGGAAGCTCTCCTGGTGCTCGGCGGGCGTGGCGTCCTCCATCCAGAACAGGCGGAACGGCTCCAGCGACTTGCCCAGGCGAGCCGCCTCGATCGGCGTGAGCCGGTGGTGCACGTCGTGCAGCAGGTGCAGATCCCAGCCGGCCGCATCGCGCACCTTCTCGAACAGGCGCGGCGTGTGGTCCAGGTAGCGCTCCGTGCTCCAGTCGTGCTCGGACGGCAGCGACGCATCGGCCGGCTCGTAGAACAGGCGGTCGGACGACACGCCATACACCTTGTTGAGCCCCGGCACGCCCGCTTGCGCGCGCACCGCGCGGTAGCCCATCTCCTTGTAGCGCAGCACCTCGTCCACCGTGGCCTCGATATCCCTGCCATTGGCGTGGCCGTACACCATCACGCCGGTGCGGCTCTTGCCGCCCAGCAACTGGTAGAGCGGCAAGCCCGCGGCCTTGGCCTTGATGTCCCACAGCGCGGTATCCACCGCGGCGATCGCGCTCATGGTCACCGGCCCGCGCCGCCAGTACGCGCCGCGATACAGGTACTGCCAGATGTCCTCCACCTGGTGCGGGTCGCGCCCGATCAGGCAGGGCGCCACGTGGTCCTCCAGGTAGCTCGCCACGGCCAGCTCGCGCCCGTTGAGCGTGGCGTCGCCGATGCCGGTCAGGCCCTCGTCGGTCTCGATCTTCAGCGTCACGAAGTTGCGTCCCGGGGAACACACGATGACGCGCGCGGCGGTGATCTTCATGCTCTCTCCTGTGTGGTTCTTGTCGACTTGCCCAGCGCCTGAATGCGCTTACATGACCGCGCCCAACGACCATGGCACGAATTCGTTCTGCCCGTAGCCATGCAGCTCGCTCCTGGTCTTGCGCCCGGATGCGGTCTCCAGCATCAGCCGGAAAATCTGCTCGCCCTTCTGCGCAATGCTGGCCCCACCATCGACAATGTCGCCGCAGTTGATGTCGATGTCGTCGGCCTGCCGTTGCCACAGCGCGTTGTTGGTCGCCAGCTTGAGCGAGGGCGATGGCGCGCAGCCGTAGGCCGAGCCGCGCCCGGTGGTGAAGCAGATCAGGTTGGCGCCGCCCGCCACCTGGCCGGTGGCCGAGACCGGGTCGTAGCCAGGCGTGTCCATGAAGACCAGGCCGCGCGCGCGCACCGGCTGGGCGAACTCATAGACCTCGACCAGGTTGGTGGTGCCGCTCTTGGCCACCGCGCCAAGCGATTTCTCCAGGATGGTGGTGAGCCCGCCGGCCTTGTTGCCGGCCGAGGGGTTGTTGTCCATGCTGCCGTGGTTGCGCGTGCAATAGTCTTCCCACCAGCGGATCCGCGCCAGCAGGCGCTCGGCCACTGCCGGCGACGCCGCGCGGCGCGTCAGCAGATGCTCGGCGCCGTAGATCTCGGGCGTCTCGGACAAGATGGCGCCGCCGCCATGGCGCACCAGCAAATCCACGGCCGCGCCCAGCGCCGGGTTGGCCGTCAGCCCGGAGTAGCCATCCGAGCCGCCGCATTGCAGGCCCACCGTGATGTGGCTCGCCGGCACGGCTTGCCGGTGCACGCGGTTGGCATCGGCAAGCAGTTCCTGCACGATGGCCACGCCGCGCGCCACCGCGCCGGCGGTGCCGCCGCTGTCCTGGATGTTGAACGCGTGCAGGCGCGGGCCACCGGCCATGCCGGTGAGATGCGCCTCGGCCAGCAGGCCATCGATCTGGTTGGCCTCGCAGCCCAGCCCCACCACCAGCACCGCGGCAAAGTTGGAATGGCGCGCGTAGCCCCCCAGCGTGCGCCGCAGTACGCGCAGGTTCTCGCCTTCGCTGTCCGTGGCGCAGCCCGCGCCATGCGTAAGCGCCACCACGCCGTCCACGTTGGGAAACGCGGCCAGCGCCTCGGGGCGAAGCTCGCGCCGGAAATGATCGGCAATGGCGCGCGCCACCGTGGCGGAGCAGTTCACCGAGGTGAGGATGCCGATGTAGTTGCGGGTGGCCACGCTGCCGTCGGCACGTTTGATGCCATCGAAGCTGGCGGGCGCGCCGACGTAATCGGTCGCCCGCGCATCGGCGCCGGCGGCGTACTCGCGCGCGAACTCGCCCATGGCCAGGTTATGCGTATGCACGTGCTGGCCCGGCGCGATGGGCTGGCGCGCAAAGCCGATGACCTGGTTGTAGCGCCGCACCGGCGCGCCCGCCGCGATGGCGCGCACCGCCAGCTTGTGCCCGGGCGGCACCAGGCTGGCCACGGTCACCCCCTCGGCGGCGATGACGGTGCCCGGCACCAGTTGGCGGCAGGCGATGACGATGTCGTCGGCAGGATGGATGCGGATGACGGCGGGGGCGTTAGCGGCTGGCATGCTGGCTCCGGGCGGGTGGCTGAGAGGGGACGTGCAGGATGTGCCGCCTCAGTTGGACCAGCCGCCGTCGATCACCTGCGCCGTGCCGGTGGTGAATGCCGATTCGTCCGAGCCGAGGTACACCGCCAGCGCGGCGATCTCGGCGGCGCTGCCGATGCGCCCCATCGGCTGGCGGGCGACGAAGGCGGCTTCCACTTCGGCCAGGCTCTTGCCGCTGTCGCGCGCCTGGTCCGCGATGCGCTGGCGCAGCGAGGGCGACTCCACCGTGCCGGGGCAGATCGCATTGCAGCGGATGCCCTGGCCGATGTAGTCCGCCGCCACCGACTTGGTCATGCCGATCACCGCCGCCTTGGTGGCGCCGTAGATAAAGCGGTTGGGCGCGCCCTTGATGCTGCTGGCCACCGATGCCATGTTGACGATCGAGCCGCTGCGCTGCGCCACCATGGCGGGCAGGAAGGCGCGCATCATGCTGTACATGGCGCGCACGTTCAGGTTCATCGAGAAATCGAAAGCGGCCTCGTCGCACTCCAGGATGGAGCCGTGGTGCACGAAGCCCGCCCCGTTGAACAGGATATCGAGCGCGCCTGCCTGCTTCGCCGCGGCCTGCACCGCGGCGGCGTCCGTCACGTCCAGCCGCAGCGTGGTGCAGCCGGGCTGGCCGGCCAGCGCCTCGAGCAAGCGCTCGTTGATATCGGCGGCGATCACGCGCGCGCCTTCACGCAGATAGGCTTCGGCGGTGGCGCGGCCAATGCCCTGCCCGGCCGCGGTGACGAGAGCCAGCTTGCCGGCGAGTCGTTGTGTCATCGGTCATTCTCCATGAGCGGTTCCGGCCACGTGCCCGGGGCCGGCGTCATCAGGAAACCAGCGCGCGCGCCACCGTGCGGCGCCCGATCGCAGCCCAGTCCCATTCGATGCCAAGGCCCGGCGCGTCCGGGGCGATGGCATGGCCGGCCTCGATGTGCACGTGGCTGGCGGCAATCTCGTCGAGCTGTGGGATGTACTCCACCCATGCCGCGTTGGGCACCGCCGCGCACAGCGACACATGCAGCTCCATCAGGAAATGCGGGCAGATCGACAGGTTGTGGGCTTCTGCCAGGTGCGCCACCTTGAGCCAGGGTGTGATGCCGCCAATGCGCGCCACATCGGCCTGCACGATGCCGCAGGCGCCCTGGCGCACATACTCGGCAAACTGGCCGGGCGAGTACAACGACTCACCCACCGCGATGGGCACGGAGTTGGACGCCGCCAGCCGCACGTGCCCGCCGATATCGTCGGCCGGCAGTGGCTCCTCGAACCACGCGATACCCAGCTGGGCATAGTGCGGCGCGCGCCGGATAGCCTCGGCGGCGGTGAAGCACTGGTTGGCATCCACCATCAGCTCGAAGCCGTCGCCAACCGCGTCGCGCACCGCTGCCAGCCGCGCCAGGTCCTCGCTTGCCCGCGTGTGGCCCACCTTCAGCTTGGCGCCGCGAAATCCGGCCTCGCGCGCGGCCACGGCCTCGCTCACCAGCGTGTCGGCGTCCAGGTGGAGCCAGCCGCCTTCGGTGGTGTACACCGGTACCCGCGGCTGCGCGCCCCCGGCGGCAAGCCACAGGGGCTGGCCGTCGCGGCGGCAGCGCCAGTCCCACAGCGCGGTATCGATGGCAGCCAGCGCCAGGCTGGTGATGGCACCGACCGAGGTGGCGTGGGTGGCGAACAGCAGCTCCCGCCAGATCGCCTCGATCTGGGCGGGATCGCGCCCGATCAGGCGCGGCGCCAGGTGATCGCGCAGCAGCGCCATCACCGACGAGCCGCCGGTGCCGATGGTATAGGCGTAGCCCGTGCCCTCCGAGCCATCGTCGCAGCGGATGCGCACCATGGGCGTTTCCTGCGTGACGAAGGACTGGATCGCATCGGAGCGCGGCACGCGCGGTGGCAGGTCCACCTGCAGCAGCTCAACCTGGACAATGGTGGCGCTCATTTGCTGCCCACCAGGTTGGGCAGCCACAGCGTGATCGCCGGGATATACGTGATGGCGATCAGCGTCAGGAACAGCGGCACCAGCCACGGCAGGATGGCCACGGTGGTGCGCTCCACCGACAGCTTGGCCACGCGCGCCAGCACGAACAGCACCATGCCCAGCGGCGGATGCAGCAGGCCGATCATCAGGTTGAGCGTCATCACCAGCCCGAAGTGGATCGGGTCGATGCCGAGCTTGAGCACGATGGGCAGCAGGATCGGGACCAGGATGGTGATCGCCGCCGTGGTATCGATAAAGCAGCCCACGATCAGGATCAGCACATTGGCCAGCAGCAGGAACACCCATTTGTTATGGGTGAAGCCAAGGATGGCGTCGGTCAGCATCTGCGCGGCCTGGCTGGTGGTGAGCAGCCAGGCGAAGATCGATGCCGCGGTGACGATGAACAGCACCGATGCGGTGGTCTCGATGGTATCGAGCGTGGCCTTGGCCAGCGAGCGCAGCGTCATGGAGCGGTAGCGCACCAGCCCGAGGAACAGCGCCCAGATCACCGCCGCCACGGCGGCCTCGGTGGGCGTGAACCAGCCCAGCGTCATGCCGCCAATCAGGATCACCGGCGCCATCAGCGCCATCACCGCGGAAAAATCGAAGTACCAGTCCAGCGCCAGCAGCACCGCCAGCGCGATCAGCGCGGCCACGTTGGTGGAAACGCCGAAACGCGTCATCAGCCAGATCGCCAGCGGAAAGGCGAGCACCACGGCAACCTCGATGCTGGCGTTGCCCAGCAGCTTCCAGGAAAACGCCGTGTCGCTGCCCCAACCGCGCCGGTGGGCGAACCACGCCACCGTGCCCATCATGAACAAGGTCAGCACCAGGCCCGGCACGATGCCGGCCAGGAACAGCGAGCCGATCGACACATTGGCCATCATGCCGTAGATCACGAACGGCAGCGACGGCGGGATGATCGGCCCCAGCGTGGCCGAGGCCGCCGTCACGCCGACCGCGAACTCGGTCTCGTAGCCGTGGTCCTGCATGGCCTTGATCTCGATCGTGCCCAGGCCCGCCGCATCGGCAATGGCGGTGCCCGACATGCCGGAGAAGATCACCGAGCCGATGATGTTGACGTGGCCCAGCCCGCCGCGCATCCAGCCCACCAGCGCGACGGCGAAGTTATAGATGCGCCCGGTGATGCCGGCCACGTTCATCAGGTTGCCGGCGAGGATGAAGAAGGGCACGGCCAGCAGCGGGAAGCTCTCCACGCCAGCAATCATGCGCTGCGCCAGGATCATGTCCGGCACCGTGCCGGAGGCCCAGATATACAGCAGCGAAGCCACCGCCATCGCAATGGCGACCGGCAGGCCCACCAGCATCAGCAGCAGGAAGGAAACAATCAGGATCCACATGGCGGCGCGCTCCGGGTTGGTCGTCAGTCGTCGTCAGTCGTCGCTGGCCTCGAACGCCTCGGGGCGCTCCAGGATGGAAAAGCCCTGCGTCCAGTTCTGCCAGGTCACCTGGCACGAGCGCAGGCACATCAGGGCAAATCCGGCCAGCACGAGGTAGTAGATCCAGCTCTTGTTCCACTCGATGGTGGTCATTGGCTCGTCGCCCACCACCACGATGTAGTGCCAGACCAGCCAGCCGGCATAGCCAAGAAAGGCGGTGCGGCCGATGTCCACCAGCGTGGACAGCACGCGTGCCGGCGCGTGCGGCAGGTAGCGGTAGATCAGGTCCACCTGGATATGCCGGCTCTTGCGCACGCACATCGCCGCACCGATGAACACCACGCCGATCAGGCAGTAGGTGGCCAGCTCCTCCGTCCAGGCCAGCGAGTCGTTCATCACGTAGCGGCTGAAGAACTGCAGGAAGACCAGCACGGTCATGAACCAGAACAGCCCCAGCGTGAACCAGTCCTCGGCGGCGTAGCCTTTGAGGTCCACTGGCTTGTCGTCCGCCTCCTCGAAGCTGTGCGCCAGCTCCGCGACGGTGGCCAGTTGCGGCACACCGCCTGGGGTCTCGCCGCCGACGGCCTGCGCGGGCAGGTCGTCGGCGAGTCGGGAACGCATTTCCATGTTGTTGCTCCGCAAAGACTGTGATCTGTCATCTGTCATCTGCCATCCGGCGCCTGCTAGCCGGCCACGCCCGCCGCCTGGGTCACTGCACCGCCTGGATCTTGTCCCAGTCGGCCTTGCGATAGCCCTGCGATTCGAAGCTCACGTTCTTCAGCACCGCGTCGCGGTACTCCGGCACATTGATGTCGGTGACCGCCAGGCCCTTCTGCTTGAAGACCGCCACCAGCTCCTTCTCGCGGGCCACCACGTCGGCGGTGGCGCGGGTGGCGGCTTCCTGCGCCACGTCGGAGAACATCTTGCGGTCGGCCTCGGAGAGCTTCTTCCACAGGCCGCCCGAGATCACCGTGTTGAGGTGGTCGACGATATGGCCCGTGAGCACGATGTACTTCTGCACCTCATAGAACTTCTTGGCTTCGATGGTGGGCAGCGGGTTCTCCTGCGCCTCCACGGTGCCGTTCTGCAGTGCCAGGTACACCTCGGCGAATGCGATCGGCGAGGTATTCACGCCGCAAGCGCGCGGCATGGCAAGATAGGCCGGCACATCGGGCACGCGCATCTTCAGCCCCTTCATCTCGGCGCAGTGCGAGAAGGGCTTGTTGGAGGTGGACTGGCGCGTGCCGTAGTAAGTCGTGGCGACGATATGGTTGCCCGATTTTTCCTCGTAGCCGCGCGTGAGCTCCTTGTAGATATCGCTCCTGGTATAGGCCAGCAGGTGGTTGGCGTCGCGGAAGGTGTAGGGGTAGTAGGTCACGCCGATGCGCGGGAACGACTTGGCGGCAAAGCTGGAGCCCGAGATGATGATATCGACCGAGCCCATCGCCAGGCCCTGGTTGATGTCGTTCTCCTTGCCGAGCTGGGAGGCGGGGAACACATCGATCTGGTACCTGCCGTTGCTGCGTTTCTTGATCTCCTCGGCGGCCCACACCGACCACTTGTGGAACGGCTCCGAGGTCTCGTACACGTGCGCCCATTTGAGCTTGGTCTGGGCCAGCGCGCTGCCGCAGGCCAGGCTGGCCACGCAGGCTGCCAGCACGAGGGCGGCCGGCAGCAGCGTTGACGGCAGGCGCAGGGAAAATGGCTTCATGCTTCGTCTCCTTCGATGTGGTTGGCCTTGCGCTCTCTCGCGGACGCGCTTGCGGCAGTCAGGTGCTGCGTGGATGGATCTATGCGGCTGTGAGTTGTACCTTGGTGCTGCGCGTCTTGTCGGCGGCCAGCGTGAAAGCCTCCACGGCCTGCGCCAGCGGCAGCTGCGCGGACAGCAGCGGGCGCACGTCGAGGCGGCCTTGCGTGAGATAGCGCACGGCCCAGTCGAACTCGCGCCCGAAGCGGAACGCGCCGACATACTCCAGCTCGCGCGCCATGATGCTGTTGGCCGGGAAATGCAGCCCCTCGGCCGGCAACGTGCCGATCTGCACGATGCGGGCGCCACGCCGCGCGGCCAGCAGGCAGGTGTCCAGCGCCGCCCCGCTGCCGGCGGCTTCCAGGCAGACGTCGGCGAGGTCCTGCAGCGCCTGCGGCGGTTCCCGGTCGGTGCGGATCACCTGGTCGGCGCCGACCCGCAATGCCACTTCGAGCGGGCGGTCCGCGATATCGCAGGCGATGATGTGCGCGGCGCCGGCCAGGCGCGCGGCCATCACCGCCAGGCTGCCGATGGTGCCGCCGCCGGTGACCAGCACCGTCTTGCCCAGCAGCTCGCCGGCGCGGTTCACGCCGTGCAGCGCCACGGAGAGCGGCTCGGCAAACGCCAGCTCGCCCAGCGAGATATCGCTGTCCACCGGCGTCAACTGGCGCTCGTGCATCAGGAAGTGCTCGCGGAACATGCCTTGCACATGCGGATAGATGCTGGCGCTGCCGAGAAAGCGCATGTTCCGGCAAAGGTTGTCGCGCCCGGCCCGGCAGTAGTCGCACTGCCCGCAAGCATGCGAGGGATTGATCGCCACCTTGTTGCCCGGCGCGACGCGCGTGACCGCGCTGCCCACGCGGGAGACGATGCCTGCCGCTTCGTGGCCCGGCGTCAGCGGCTCGCGGATCACGAAGGCGCCGACCTTGCCATGGAAGTAGTAGTGCAGGTCGGAGCCGCAGATGCCGGCCGCGCCGAGGCGCACCTCGACCTCAAACGGCCCGGGAGCGGCGGGTTCCACCTGCGTGAAACGCAGGTCTTCGCTCGCATGGATATGGCAGACCAGGGACATCATGACTCCTCGGTAAGCTTGCGCGGCTTGCGGCGCATTGCGGTTGGCTCGGTTGGCTCGGTTGGCTCGGTTATCTCGGTTGGCTCGACTGGCTTGCCTGGCTCGGATGGCGCGCCTGCGGGCCACGCCGCGTAGAAGCGGCCGTGCGAGGCTTCCAGGTGCAGGCACATGGCGTCGCGCGCGGCATCCGGCGATCCCGAGGCAATGGCTGCCACCACGGCGCGGTGCTCGGCAATGGCCGCGTGCCAGCTGGACTCGTTCTCGAAGTAGCTGCCGAAGCGGGCAAAGAGCGGGTTATGGCGCTCGTCGAACAGCTCGGCCACCAGGCGCTGTAGTACGGCATTGCCGGACACTTCGGTAATCCGCAAGTGGAACAGGCGGTCGCCCTTGACGGGGATCTGTCCCGCGCCAGCCTCTTCCTGCATGATGGCAATCGAATCTTCCAGCGCGGCCAGCAATGCCGGTGTGGCATGCCGCGCGGCATTGGCCGCCATCTCGCCCTCGATGGTCTGGCGCGCGCGGATCACATCCAGCGGCGGCTCGGCCATCACGCTGGCAGCGCGCGCCCGCTCCGGCGGACAGGCATAGATGCCCGAGCCCATCCGCACCTCCACCAACCCTTCCACCTCCAGCGCGATCAGCGCTTCGCGCACCGATGGCCGAGACACGCCGAGCTGTACCGCAAGGTCTCTCTCGGGCGGCAGGCGCGCGCCCACGGGAAACTCACCGTTCTCGATCAGCCGGCGCAACTGGTCGGCAATCTGGCGGTACAGGCGGCGAGGTTCGATCTGCTGCAGGGGCATGTCGGCGCGCGATCTTCGAAAATGATTGGGCCAGGAGGTAAAGTGGCCTGACCAATTTTTAGGAAGTTTTTACACGCTCTACAAGGGGAATTTATACGGCACTGCAGCACGCGGGCGCCGGTGCCTGCCCGCCTGCCCGCGCCAGGGGCGACAGCGGCTTGCACGGCGGGTGCAGCAAAGAATGCGGCGAGGAGGCTTGCGCAGGCGCCCCGACAAAATGCAGCTTACGGGACAACCCCAATGTCACCGTCCTTGGCCTCCCTGCGACACTTTCTATACTGGAGGCACAAGCAGAAAGACAGGAGACGGCAATGCTGCACCTCACGTCACATGATCTTGTGTTCTTGATTCCGATGGCGCTGGTTGGCATGATTGCCTTCGGCGGGATCCCCTTCACGGCCCGGGCCTTGCGCATCAGTTGCCGCGCGGCAGGTGCGATCTTCGGGGCTCTGCTGGCGGTGGCCTTGCTGGAGGCGCTTCCGTTGCTTATCTGAACGCTTCGAGCGTTCCCGGCTTGCTTGTAAAAAGGGGGCCGCTATGACACTGAGCCTGCTGGCTGTCTTGATGGCGGCGTTTCTGCTGGTCACCGTCGCCACGGCGATCTGGCGCTGTAGCCACCCCTACCGCATACGCTATCGGCGCTGCGCCGAGCAGCGCAAGCGCGCCGGCATCTGCCGGCAAATGCAGCAGCACTGAGCGCGCCGCCTGCGGAGTTGCATCGTCATCCGGGCCGGATGTGCCGGGTAGATTGTGTGCCCTGCCTGGCCGATCAGATTTCGATCATCGCGAATTCACCCTTGCCCACGTCACATTCGGGGCAACGCCAGTCTTCCGGAATGTCCTCCCAGCGCGTGCCGGGAGCGATGCCATCGTCCGGCCAGCCCTGCTCTTCGTCGTAGACCCATCCGCAAATCAAGCAAACCCAAGTCTTGTAAACAACGGCTTCCTGCTGCAAAACGCACTCCTGTATCGATTCCGGGCGAAATGATACAGTGTTTTTTGCCTGTACCCCGGCGTTAGGGCCACGGGCCAAAGCGCAGGGGGCGGCAACGCCCCCCCCTGCGCGGGCAGGTTTCCCGGCAAGTCACTGCCGGATGGTGAAGTCGACCCGGTTGGGCGCGCCCTTGTCCTTGATGCCATCGGCGTTGAGCTTCGAGGCGGTCATGAACAGGCGGCTTTCCGGCACCTTGGCATCGCGCTCCAGCGCCTGCTTGACCGCCAGCGCCCGCTGCTCGGCCAGTTGCCTGAGCTCCACATCGGTAACCGGCGCGTTCTCCAGCAGCAGCGTCTCCATCTCCTTGGGGGGCAGGGATTTCGACAGCCCGATCACATTGCGCGGCTTCTTGAAGGAGGCGCGCTTGTAGACTGCTTCGAGGTACTTCGGGTACTCCTGCGGCGACACCGTCACCTTGGCGCCTTGCTCGCCTTCCTCGTTCTCTTCAGCCACGGCGCCCGCCTTTGCGCTGGCGCGCATCTCGCGCGACTTTTGCTCGGCCACGCGCGCGTCCAGCCAGGCGCGCTTGGCGCCGGCGGTATCGGTGGCGGGATCGATGCGGCCGCTGATCTCCAGGCGCAGTGCCGGGCGGTCGGCCAGGGCCTTGCCCAGTGTCGCGATCTTCTGCGTGGCCGCCGGCGTGAGCGTGGACGTGCCGGGCGCGAACTCCACGTAGCCCAGTTCGTCGCCGCCGCCAAAGGCAGAGGCGATCAGCGAGAACGGCGAGGTGATGGCCTTGGCCAGCAGGTTGACGATCACCCGCGCGATCACGCCGCCGATGCTGAACTCCGGGTCCGACAGCGAGCCCGACACCGGCAGGTTGATGTCGATCACGCCATTACGGTCCTTCAAGAGCGAAACTGCCAGCAGCACCGGCAGCTTTGTCGCGCTCGGGCTGTCGACCTTGTCGCCAAAGGTGAGCTGGTCCAGGTAGAGGTGGTTGCGCGCGTCCAGCTTGCCGTTCTCGATCTTGTAAGCCACGTCGACCGTGAGCTTGCCCTTGGTGATCGGGTAGCCGGCGTACTTGGCCGCGTACGGCGTCAGCCGGGTCAGCTCCACGCCGGCGGCCTTGGCGGCAATGTCGAGGTAGAGCTGCTCGGCCAGCGGGTTGAGCTTGCCGTCGATCGTGACCGGCGCGTCGTCGTCGATGCGGCCGGCCAGTGTGAGGTCGGCAGGCGCCGGTTCCGTCGAGGACAGCTTTGAGACCGAACCCTTCATGTCGGTCAGGTTGGCGGAGTAGTTCGGCTTGACGAAGAAGTCCGAGAAGTTGATGTTGCCCTTCTCCACCGTCACGCCACCGATGCGGATCTGCGGCTTTGCCGCGGCGGCCACAGGCGCGGGTGCCGGGGCCGGTGCGCTGGCGGCGGGTGCCGATGCGGGACTGGCCTGCGTCAGGCTGGTGGTTGGCGCGGCCTCGCCCTTGGCGGCGCCGCCGGCCATGACATCCTGCAGGTTGAGCCGGCCGTTGGCATTAAGGATCACCCGCGCATAGAAGTCCGACAGCGCGACACCAGCCACGCCGACCTTCATCGGCCCCTTGGCCTCATCCATGGCGAAATCGATGCCGTTTACCGCCAGCGAGCGCCAGCGCAGGAAATCGTCACCGGTCACCCGGTCGACGCTGCGCACATTGCCCAGCAGTGCATTACCGCTAAAGCGCGCGGCGATCGGCTTGCCGGCGGGGGCCTGCACGCCGAGGCGGCCCTTGACGGTAGCGGTGCCGCCACGCAACGCCGCGTTAAAGCGGTCGGCGAGGTAGGGCTGCAGCGGCGCGAGGTCCAGCTCGCGCAAGTCCACCTGCAGTTGCGCCGCGGGCGCGGTGGGCAGTACGGTGCCGTCGAGCGCCATCGCGCCGCGCCGGCCCACATCGGCCTTGAGCGTCATCGGGATGGCGCCTGCCGCCATCGGCCAGTTAAGTGCGCCGGTGCCCAGGCTGATATTGCGGAATTGATGGACCACCGGGCGGTCGCGGTTGGCGGCCGCGGGCGCATAGTCGGTCACGCGCAGGCTGCCGCCATCGAGCGCGAACTTGCCGAGCTGTGCCTTCCAGGGCAAGGGCTTGGCGGCGGCAGCGCTCTCGGGCTGGACGGCCTTGGCCTGGACACCGGTTGCACGTTGGGCGGACTTCTGCTTGGATTGCACTGCCCACAGGCGCGCGCTTTCGAGCAACTCACCCTTGAAGTCACGAGTGATGGCGATCTGCGGCTTGGCGACCACCAGCTGGCTTGCCTGGAATGAATGCGCGCCAAGATCGAAGGCGATGTCCTCCAGCGCCACGCGCTCGGCGCGCATCACCGGCAGGTTGGCGGCTTCGCTGTCGTCACTAGCACGCGCCCGGCGGGTGTCTCGCCGGCGGTCGCTTTCGGCGGTGGCAGGTTTGTTTGCGCCCGTAGTGGCGGCTGCCACTTGCGCCACCGACACCGGCTCCCGGGTAGCCAGGTAGAGCGGCGCCAGTTCGACGCGGGACTTTTCCAGCGAGAATGCAAAGGCGGGGCGGCCCCAAGCCATCTTGTAGTGCAGTTCGGCATTGATGGCGGTATCGCCAAGCCGGGTCTGGAGCTCCGATGGCCACCATGCGGCAAACCCTTGGGGCTTCACGCCACTGGCTTGCAGCGTGCCAGCCATGGTGCCGCCATGCAGGGACAGCTCGCCCTCATGGCTGAGCGTCTGGCCTTCGCCTATCGTCAGCTTGGCCTTCACCTTGGCGGGCTTGTCGCTGTCGCCGGCGAAGCCGGCCACGTCGGCGTCAAGCGGCCCGAGCGCGAGCGTGCCGGGCCCGGAGGGGGCCGAGTCGTCGCGCAGGCCCAGGCTGGCTTCTTTGACGGTGATCTGGTCGATCGCATAGCGCCAGGGCTTTTCCGGCACCGGCGCAATGCCGGCGGCGGCGGGCGCCGATGCCGGGCCGGCCTTGGCTGCGACAGGTGCGGAAGCCGGGCCAGCCTTGGCTGCGGCCGGAGCGGATGCGGGTGCCGCTGCTGTTGCAGAGGCGGCTGCAGCCGGCCGGGCCGGCTTTTCCACCTTGGCGGCTTCCGGCAGGAACGCCTCGGCCAGGTCGAGCGAGCCATCGGCGCGCCGCACGGCGTGGACGGCCAGGCCATCCACCGAGAGGCTGCGCAGGTGAGCCAGCCGCCCCAGCGGCTCGATGCGCGCGATGTCCACCGCTATCCGCCCGGCCTTCACCAGCGGCGAGCCATCATGCTTGCGGATATCGGCGTCGCGCAGCGCCGCGGTGCCTGCCAGGAAGATGTCCTGCTTGTCCTTGTCCTGGATAAAGCCCAGCGTCAGCCGTGAATCCAGCAGGCCGCCCTTGATATCCGCATCCTTGAGCTTCGGCGCGAACGGCATGTAGCGCGCCAGTTCCAGGGCATCGAGGTTGATATTGAGGTGGGTCTCGCGCGAGGCGGCGAACGGCAGCATGGTGCCGTCGAGCGCCAGCGCGGAACCGTTGATGTTCGCGCTCAGCGTGGGCCGGGTGACGATCTCCACGTCGTGCGGCAGGTTGGACAGGAACGGCAGCGTGATGGTCAGGTTGTCCAACCGCTGCGTCTGGTTGAGCAGCTTGTCGTTGAACACCATGCTGCCGCCGGTCAGCGCGATATTGTTGACCGAGAAGCGCGCCGGCTCGGATTTTGGCGCGGGCGGCCTGGCCGCGAAGCGCTCCTGGATATCGGCGTAGTTCATGCGGCCGCTGGCGTCGCGCGCAAGATGCAGCGCTGGCCGGTCGATATGCACGGCATCCACCACCGGCGCGAAGTGCCACAGCGAGGCGATGGCGCCATCGATCTTGGCTTCGCCTACGGTCAGCATGGGCGTGGTGCCATCGGGCTCGTAAATCGTGATGTCGGAAACGTCGACGGCCAGCGAGAACGGCTGCACCTGTGCGCCCCCGATCGTGACCTGGCGTCCCAGCGCCTCGCTGGCCTGCTTGGCCGCCAGCGACTTGATCAGCGGTGGCCCGCCAAAATACCCGGCCAGGCCGAACACCGCCAGCGCGGCCACGATGCCGCCGGCCACCCGCAGGCCGGCCCGGCGACGTGGCGTTGCCGTTGCCGCCTGCATGGAGAACTTGATTGCCATGTGATCCCAGAAGATTCGACCCCAACTTCCCGCGTGCCGCCTTGCGGACCCGTTGGCGAGCTACCTGGATGAAGCCATTCCACAGTGCGTCGCTACACGGATCGGCCACTTTGTGGCCCGGCTTTCACTTTTTAACGACATTATCGCAACGCTTGGGGGCAAAGCAAAGGCATTCAAATGGATTTAAAGAGGATTTCGGGACGGTCCAAAAAGGAATGCAAGCGCGCTGGCCGAAGCCGGTTCAACGCCGATCTGGTATCGTCACGCCTTTGCGAAGCGTCTCGTCGCATGCCAGCGGCTTATCCGCCACTTAGTGCCTGCTTCTCCCGCGCTGTACCCTCCGGCCAGAACCCTCCACGTCAACCGTGTTGCACGCTTCGCATGCGATCAATTTCCATGCGAGTCCCCTCATGTCTACCACCAGCAGTACTGTCGGAGCAGATAGCGCGCGCAGCCTTCAAGCGCGCCCGCTGACCGGACAGGATTACAAGACGCTTGCCCTGGCCGCCCTCGGGGGCGCGCTCGAGTTCTACGATTTCATCATTTTTGTCTTCTTCGCCACCGTCATCGGGCAGCTGTTCTTCCCGCCGTCGGTGCCGGACTGGCTGCGCCAGCTGCAGACCTTCGGCATCTTTGCCGCAGGCTACCTGGCGCGCCCGCTGGGCGGCATCATCATGGCCCACTTCGGCGACCTGCTTGGCCGCAAGAAGATGTTCACGCTGTCGATCCTGCTGATGTCGGTGCCGACGCTGCTGATGGGCCTGCTGCCGACTTACCAAGCGATCGGCCTGCTGGCGCCCGTGGCGCTGCTGCTGCTGCGCGTGATGCAGGGCGCGGCGGTTGGCGGCGAAGTGCCCGGCGCCTGGGTGTTCGTCTCCGAGCACGTGCCCGCGCGCCGCACCGGCTATGCCTGCGGCACGCTGACCGCGGGCCTGACCGCCGGCATCCTGCTGGGCTCCCTGGTGGCCACCGGCGTCAACACCATCTTCACCCCGGCGGAACTGATCGACTGGGGCTGGCGCATGCCCTTCCTGCTGGGCGGCGTCGGCATCGGCTCCATGTACCTGCGCCGCTGGCTGCACGAAACCCCGGTGTTTGCCGAGCTGCAGAAGCGCAAGGCGCTGGCCGCGGAAATGCCGCTCAAGACGGTGGTGCGCGATCACCGCGGCGCGGTGGCGGTATCGATGCTGCTGACGTGGATGCTGTCCGCGGGCATCGTGGTGGTGATCCTGATGACGCCCACCTTCCTGCAGAAGATCTATGGCTTCGATGCGCGCACCGCGCTGGTCGCCAATAGCGTGGCCACTCTGTGCCTGACGATCGGCTGCGTGGTGGCCGGCCTGATGGCCGACAAGGTAGGCCCCCGGGTCACCCTGTTCGGTGGCGGGCTGCTGCTGGCCATCAGCTCGTATGTGCTCTATAGTACACTCCACACGCGCCCGGACCTGCTGCTCCCGCTGTACGCGGTGGCCGGCTTCTTCGTGGGCACCATCGGCGCAGTACCTTATGTGCTGGTCAAGGCGTTCCCGGCCCAGGTGCGGTTTTCCGGGCTGTCGTTCTCGTACAACCTGTCGTACGCGATCTTCGGCGGGCTGACCCCGATGATCGTGACGCTGATGCTCAAGAACGATCCGCTGGCCCCCGCCTACTACGTGGTGGCGCTGTGCCTGCTGGGCATGGTGACGGCACTGTTCGTCAAGGACCGCTCGCTCGCCTGAGCCTGATCGCTGCTGCTGCGCGCCCGTGTTGAGCCAGGCGCCGGCCATGAAAAAAAGGAGGGTCGCATCCGCGCCCTCCTTTTTTTACGCCCATGCGCTAGCCAGCACTAGCGGCGATGCTGCTTGAAAAACTCCCACATCAACGCGCTCGCATCGGGGCCGATCGGCGCATGGTAAGGGTAGTCGCCATCGCCGCCGCTCCAGGCGTGATCGAGGCCGGCTACCTCGCACAGTTCGACCAGTTCGCGGTTCCAGGTGCCAAAGCTGGCTTCCAGGTAGTCCCCGGCCGGCAGCAGCGCGCTGGCGGGATGGCCGTTGGCGCCGTCAACCTGCGCCGCACCCGCATCCGCACCCGCCATAGCGGCGGCTTCTTGCTCCGCACCGGTGAGGTGCCGCACCGCGGCGCCGTTCATCCGCTCCTCGACCCGGTCGCTCATGCCGTTGTAGGCCAGGAACTGGCGTGCGAGCAAGCGGGCGTTGATGGGATGTACCGCCTCATCGTCCATGCCGTGCAGCACGATGGCCGGCATCTTCGGTCCGCCCGGGGTCACGCCAGCGGCATCCAGCAGCATCGCCGGGTCGGCTTCCGTGCCATGCTGCATGGCACGCAGGCCGTCGCCGGCCGTGTGGCCCGCGCCGATCACGACACCGGAATGCAGGCCCACGGCAGCGATCCTCTCGGGATAGCGCAAGGCCACCACCGCCGCCATGCTGGCGCCCGCGGACAAGCCCGCCAGGTACACCTGGTCGGCACGGACGTCCCGCCTGGCCGCCAGCGCATCGATCAATACCGCCAGCGCCTGCGCCTCGCGGCCGCCCTCCTTGGCACCCAGGTCGAACCACTGCCAGCAGCGCTGCATCTGGCGCCGCAGGGGCTGCTGGGGATAGGCCACCATGAAGCCTTCGCGCTCGGCGAGGGCGTTCATCCGCGTACCCGCCGCGAGGTCTTCCGGCTTCTGCCGGCAGCCATGCAGCATCACCACCAGCGGCATGGGCCGCTTGGGCGCGCCGGAAGGCACGTAAAGCCAGTAGGGCAAGCGTGGGACCAGTTCGCCCGGCAGCGGCGCGAGGCGGTGGTGGTGTGAAGCCCATTCTCCGGGCAAGGGGTGGCGCGGCGGCAAAGGCAGCGGCGCCGGCGAGCGCGCCCGAAGACGGGGCGCTGCGGGGTTAAGCGTAGCGATACGGTTGAACCACGTTCTGAGATGGTGCGCGGACTGGGGTTGCGCCCGGCTGATCTGCCGGAGCTGCGCATGCCAGTCGGCCGAAAGGCTCTTGGTCATGAAGACTCCTGCTATCGACATTGTTGCGATGCAGCATAGCACACGAGCAACCCGGGATAGTTGTCGCTTTTTCATCACATGTTAAGCAACGCAGACATTAGAATCTTCCATCTAATCCGCCATGCGCTCGCCTATGCACTTCGGCAAAACGTCCGTAGACACCAAGACACTGAATTCGGACGGCGAAAGAATGCAGATCGCTAAGAGATAGCAGCAGAAGGCATGCGGTTATACCCGTGGAGACGGCACGCGCCCACCTGCTCAGCGCCGAGTACCGCGAGCCAATGCTCAACACGTTGCGCCGCAATGCCTCGCGTGAGCGGACCCCGCTGGTCGCAATCCAGGCCCGGCTAGACACCACCAGAGGCATCCGCGCCTCGGTTGCGTAGGACAGACACTGACAGCAAGGCCGTGCAAACGCGGCTATGTTCAGGCTATGCCGCCGTATGCGGGGTAGCCCTCAGGGGGAGATCACCCTGCGGCTATGCCACTGGCGGTCGACATCGTTTCCGGTATCTGTATCTCTATGCGGGACTTTCCTTTCGCGGTGCGCGCGGGCCTGGCGCCGCTTGGCTTCCTGATGGTGACCGGACTGGCGCCAGCGGTGGCCGCGCAGGCCAACGCTCCGGCTTCGCTGTCGACGCTGGCGAGACTGCTGCTAGGCACGGTAGATGGCAGGAGCACCGGCATGAGCGGCGTGACGCGCCTCACTGGCGGCGTGGCCAGTTCCGACACGGAACTCAACACGGCTTGCCAGGAGCTGACTCGCGCCGGGCCATTCACGCTGGACGCCGCAACGCGGCTGGAGGGATGCAGCGTCGCGCCCGGCAAGCGCGTGCAGTTCCGCCTCAGCCTGGTTGGCGTGGATGCGAGCCGCGAGGGTACCCTGGCGTTCATGGCAAGTGCCCGCCCCGTGCTCGAGCGCGGCATCTGCCGCAACCCGGACGTGCCGGTGCTGGGCCGGCTGGGCGTCACGCTGAACTATCGCTACGCCGGAATCGGCAACCAACCGCTGGGAGAGGTCACGATTACGCCGGACCGCTGCGGACCCAAATAGAGACTATTTTCTTTCCTGGGCGCATTCCTGGCGATACGCCTCGTCGAGCTTCTTGCGCTCCGCTTGCCGCTCGATATTGGGATGGGTGCTGCCATCCGCTCTGGTCACCGTGGCTTTGCCGGTGGTCCATTGCGCTCCCGCGGGCAGGGCATTGATCTTGTCGAGCAAACCCTGGCAGCGGGTGCGCTGGGATGGCGTGAGGGTGCCGTCCGCTGCCGGCCCGGCATTGTCGGTGGCGGGATCCAGCAAGAGCCGCGGCGGCGGCGGCGCGACCATCGGCGCGGGCACTTCCAGCGCGGCGGCAGTGGCAGCCTGGCCCGCAAGCAGCCCCAGGCCCAGTGCGGTAGCCAAGACGATCGAAGCCCGTTTCATTTTCAGTTCTCCACAGCGGGGGCGCATTGCGCCTTCCATGACGATGTTCCAGGGGTCGCCCTGCCGGCTGATACCGAAAAACCGCATGTTTCCGATGTCCCTCCTAAGGTGGCGGCAGCCGCCGGCAATGCAGGCACGAACCCGGCTTAGCTTCGTTCCTTGCCGTTGCCGGCCCGACCCGTGCGATTGCCCAGCAACTCCAGCTTGAGCAGCGCATCTGCAAGCATACTCTTGAGGCGGGTGTTTTCGTCCTGCAGGTCGCGCATCTTGCGGCTGTCGCGCGCTGCGCTGCCAGCGCCCTGGGCCGTATTTGATGCGCCAGCCATAGAAGGAAGCGTCGCTAAGTCAAGCAAATTGGAGAGGCAACCCGCCGCGAGGCCAGCCCCGCATGACCCGCAACTTACGGCGGCGCAAGCCAATCTGTGAGCATATCACCCATGACCGGAAAAGCAATTCAACATTTTAAATTCTCGATATAAACATTCTTGAAATCCAGCGTTAACGCATACCAATCTGGAAAACCACGATCAAGAAAACAGAACGAATTGCCAAAATTTTATATCCCATTTCCTGATTCTCTGACTCGCCTTTCCACTGTCACACAACCGCAAAAAAATCATGCAAGCGAAAAAAAGACCGTTTTTCGGTGCATAACGCACCTAGTTACATGAGGTTATGAAGCGCAGGACACGAATATCTTCAATGTCCCCATGTCCGAACAATGAGCATTTTTTGAGCTGGTTTTATGGAATAACTTTGACAAGGCCACTGGCAAGTTTCAAAGTTCTGCATTAATCTTGTCTAGCATTAACTAAATTTCGATCTCCAGCAACCGGGCCTCGCGCCCCGGTGCAGACTGGCGACGATAAGCGCAACGCGAAGCCGGTCGGCTAGTCATTTTTTCAGCGTTGCTGCCTATATACCGGGCCACATGCAAGCAGCACTGCGTCGTAGTTTCCCCAGTTTGGCCGGGAGATTTTGAAGACCGCCACGCCTTGCGGATGTACCGACGTTGTGCAGGCCCCAGTGCTCACGGCCAGGCATGGCAGACCCAGCACGGTAATAGGCCAGATATGCCAGCTACCCAGCTACCCAGCACAGCAGGTGCGTTATGGCCTTGGCGGCAACACAGAAAGAGAACAAAAGAACAAGTTTCGAATCGGGAGAAGTCACCATGCGGCATGTCAGCACCAAGCTCTTGCACGTTTTCGTTTTGTTGATGGAATATCGTGACCTCAGCGCCGTCGCCGCCTGCACGCAAGGTCGGGTTCCGACCATTGCCTACAGCCTCGCGCGTCTGCGCGAAATCACCGGCGACCCGCTGTTCATCAAGCGCAATGGCACGCTGGAGCCTACCGCGCATGCCTTGCGGCTGGAGCAGACCGCCCGCCAGATCTTGTCAAAATGGGCGCACCTGGTACTCCCGCTTACCCCCGCCACCGAGGAGGCAAGCCCGCACCGCCGTATCTCGATCGGGTTTTCGCCATCGATCGGCGATCCGGTCATCACCGAGATTCTCACGGCCTTGTGCGAGCAGTTCCCGGATGACCGCTTCATGACGCGGCCGGTCTTTGCCGACGCCGCGCTGGCCACCCAGCTTCGCAGCGGCGAGCTGGACTGCGCCTTCGTGGTCGATAGTCACTTTGTGCCCGAGAACGTTGCACTGCACAACATCATGGCCACGCCGCGCCGCCTGGTCAGCGTGGTGCGGCCGGGCGGCCACGACGATGCGCAAGGCCGGCACGAGTGGATACTGCTGCAGGAAGACACTGAGCCCGGCAGTCCGCTGCAGGGTTTCCTGAACCGGCTCGCGCACGATCCGGCCTACCGGGAAACCGTGGTGCCGTCCTGGCACACGCAAGTTGCGTTGCTGCTTGCCGCAGGCGGCAGGCGGCACCTGCCCGCTGCTGAACTTCAACGTGCCGCTGGTGACACGCAATCACAAGACGCGCCTGCTGGCGCCGCCCAGCAGCTTCCCGGAGTGGGCCGCCCTGCATTTCTGGGCGCCGGTCCGCGCCGGCAATGCGCTGCGCGCCATCATGGAGATCGGCAGCGCCGTCCTGCACGATCCGGTCAGCGCCATCGACCGCCGTCATCAGTCGCACGAGACGCGCAGCGCCGCCTACGCAGCCTGACCCTGCTGACCCTCAAGCACGCCGCGCCGCGGCGTGTCCGCTTGTGGCTGGCCATGCGCGCCAGCCCATAAGGGTTTCCGCTCCCTCCTCTAAGAATTGAGAATCGTCTCAGGCCGGACGCCGAAGCCGACGCTTATGCTTCATAAGCACCTCCTGCTTCCTGTTCGTCCGAGCAAAGCATGCGCCTGGAGGTGCTTTGTTCCTGTGCTGTTCGCGCCGCCGGCGAAAAACCGTGCGGCGCGCTTTTTCAAAAGCGCGATCCACTTGCGGCAAGCGCCGCCCAGCTCGAATTGAAAGCACTCACTTTTCATGTTCACGGCATCCGTGCCGTAAGCCCTTCCAGCTTGTGCCAGGCATGTGCGCCCCGGACACCGTGCATGCCTGCGCTTGCGCAGGAGCATTGCCATGCCTTTGAGAATCCTGATTGCCGATGACCATCCCGCCATTACGCTCGCAGTCAGGAGCCAGTTGCGGGGCCAGACCGGCTGGGAGATCTGCGCGGATGTCCACAGCTCTGCCGAGCTGCTGCAGGCCGCACGCGTATTCCGGCCCGATATCGTCGTCACCGACTACCACATGCCGTGCTGCAATGCGAGCGATGGCATCCGCTTGCTAGCCAACCTGCGGCGACACTTTCCGGCGCTAGGCGTGGTGGTGCTCACCATGATCACCAACCCGCTGGTCCTGCGCGCCATCCTGAACGCGGGCGCACATGGCCTCCTGCTCAAGGACTCGCAGCTGGACGAACTGGTCACCGCCATCATCCGCGTCGAGCGCGGGCTGCGCTTTATCGGTGAATCCGCCGCGCGCGTGCTGGAGCAGTCCGGCGCCCACTACGCGCCCGGCCGCGCCGGCGCCCTGTGCTTGTCGGTACGCGAGTCCGAAGTCATGCGGCTCTACCTCAGTGGCAACTCGGTTACCGGGATTGCCGGGCAGCTAAGCCGCAGCGTCAAGACCATCAGCCGCCAGAAAAACAGCGCCATGCGCAAGCTGGGCGCCAGCAATGAACGCGAGCTGTTCGACTTCGCCGCGCAGCAGGGGCTGGTGCTGCCGAGCCTGGATAGCGCGCAGGAGAGCCCGCCGCCCGGCCACTCCGACTGGCTATAATCGCAGCGCCGCGCAGGCGGCCGCTTCTGCCAACCCAGCCACTTAGCCAGCCACCGTCGTCGCCATGACCAACCTTGCCGCAGCCGTCGCACCCGCAGCTCCAGGCACCTCATCCGATGCGGCAAGGCCCCTGCGCGTGCCCGCCATGCTGGTGGCGGCGCCGGCCTCGGGCCAGGGCAAGACCACGGTGACGGCCGCGCTGGCATGGCTGCACCGCCGCCAGGGCCGCACCGTCCGGGTCTTCAAGAGCGGTCCCGACTACCTCGATCCCTCCATTCTCGCCGCCGCCAGCGGCGCGCCGGTCCACTCGCTCGACTTGTGGATGACCGGCGCCGAAGACGCCGCCGCACGCCTTGCCCAGGCAGCGGCCGAAGCCGACCTGATCCTGGTGGAAGGCGTCATGGGCCTGCACGACGGCACGCCCAGCAGCGCTGACCTGGCACGCCATTTCGGCCTGCCGGTGCTTAGCGTGATCCAGGCCGGCGCGATGGCGCAGACGTTCGGCGCGCTGGCCTTCGGCCTCGCTGGCTACGGCCAGCCGCTGGCATCCATGCAAGTGCTCGCCAATGGGGTTGCCTCCCCGCGGCATGCCGAGATGCTGCGAGAGAGCCTGCCGGCGCATATCGCTTGGGCCGGCGCGCTGGCGCGCGACAACGCGGCATCGCTGCCCGAACGGCACCTGGGCCTGCTGGCGGCCGATGAACTGCCCGACCTCAACATGCGGCTGGATCGCCTCGCGGATGCACTCGCCGGGCAACCCATCGGCGCCCTGCCCGCGGCCGTGGAGATCGCCGCGGCGCCCCCGCTGCCCGTGCTGCCGCCGCTGCTGGCCGGCAAGACCATCGCCATCGCCCGCGACGCGGCGTTCCGCTTTCTCTACCCTGCCAACCTGGATACGCTCCAGGCGCTCGGCGCCCGGCTGGCCTTCTTCTCCCCGCTCGACGACGCTGCCTTGCCTGCCTGCGACGCCCTCTGGCTGCCCGGCGGCTATCCCGAGCTGCACGCCGCGCGCCTGTCGGCCAATACAGGCATGCTGGCCGCCCTGCGCCACGCCCATGCCGGTGGCTTGCCGATCCTCGCCGAATGCGGCGGCATGATGGCGTTGTTCGAGACGCTGGTCGACAAGGACGGGCAAAGCCATGCCGTGGCCGGCCTGCTGCCCGGCACGGTCACGATGCAACGCCGCCTTGCCGCGCTCGGCCATCAACAGCTGGCGCTGCCCGAAGGCACCTTGCGCGGCCACACCTTCCATTACTCCAGCGCGCAAACCCCGCTGGCGCCGTACTGCCACGCCACCGTGCCGCGCGACGGGTCGCGGGGCGAAGCGGTGTTCCGGCAGGGCACGCTGACGGCGTCCTACACGCATCTGTATTTCCCGTCCAACCCGTTGGCCATTGCGGCGCTGTTCAGCGGCACGCGGTGAGCAAAAACCTCACGCAATGACGCAGAACTCGCGCCGGTACTTCTCCGGCGTGGCGCCAGCCTCGCGCTGGAACATCGCGATAAACGCGGATGCCGTGCTGTAGCCGAGCTCGAACGCGATCTCCTGCACGCTGCGGCCCGCCTCCAAGGCATCGATAGCGCGCAGGAAGCGCAGGCGCTGGCGCCAGTCGCCGAAGGACATGGCGAGCTCAACCTGGCAACGGCGTGCAAGGGTGCGTTCGGTCATGTGTACGCTGGCTGCCCATTCGGCCAACGAGCGATGGTCGCCAGGATCGGCCTGCAGTGCCTCCAGCACGGTGGCCAAAGCGGGCGTGGTTGCCGCCGGGAGGTAGCAGCGCTGCACCGGGGCCATGGCAAGCTGGTCGACCACCACATGTGCCAGCCGGAGATCGGCCGGCGTGCGTGGCACATGCACATCGCGCGCGGCAAAGTCGGCCAGCACGCTCTTGATGATCGGGCTGATGCGTACCGTGCAGGGCGCGCTTGGCAACTCGGCGCAAAGGCCCGGCTCGATGTAGATCGAGCGGTAAACGATCGCGTGCCGCAACGTGCAGCTGTGCACGACCTTTGGCGGTATCCATATGGCGTACTGCGGCGGGGAAAGCAGCCGCAGGCCTTCGGTTTCCATCTGCATCGCGCCGTGCGCGGCGTAGTTCAGATGGCCCCAGCTATGGCTGTGCGCCTGTGCCTGCGTATCGGCGCCGAACTCGTCGTAACGCAAGTAGAAGGGGCCTTCCATCCCTTCGACATCCAGGATCGGCAGAAAGCGCCGCTTGTCAGCCATAGCCATGCTCATCGGATCGTCGCTACACAGAGTCCGGAATTCCGGTCGATATGTCCTAATCGAGCTATATAGATCAACACAGACGCGCTCATGATAGCGTTCCATACACATCAGAGAAAGCGCTCATGTGGCAATACGCCTTACCGCTCCTGGCCGTCGTGATCTGGTCGGGCAACACCGTCGTCAGCAAGATGGCCGCCGGCACCATCGCGCCGGCTGAGATCAGTTTCTACCGCTGGCTGCTGGCGGCCCTGCTCTTCACGCCGCTGGCGCTGCGCCCGGTGCTGCGCAACTGGCCAGCGATCCGGCCCAGATTGGGGCGGATCGCGGTGCTGGGCCTGCTCGGCATGGTGGCCTATCAGTGCCTGGCCTACTACGCCGCCTACATGACCACGGCCACGCACATGGGCATCATCGGCTCGCTCACGCCGATGATGGTGCTGGCCTTGTCGATCTTGCTGCTGGGACAGGGCCTGACCGCTGGCGCCGCGGCGGGATCCATGCTGTCGATTACCGGCGTGCTGGTGGTCGTGTCGTCCGGCAACCTGGGCAGCCTGCTGACAAGCGGCGCCAACCTGGGGGACGCGCTGATGCTGCTGGCCATGCTGGCCTACGCGGTCTACGTGATCTTGCTCAAGCGCTGGAACATGAAAGACGTGCCTGCATTGCAGTTGCTCTACCTGCAGATCGTCGTCGCGGTCATCGCTTTGCTGCCGCTATACCTGCTCACGCCAAGGATGGGCCTCTCGGCTGCCAATCTCCCGCTGGTAGGGTTCGCCGGGCTCATGGCGTCGATGGTCGCGCCGCTGGTATGGATGCACGCCGTCGCCCGCATCGGGCCGAGCCGCGCGAGCATGTTCTTCAACCTGATTCCCCTGCTCACCGCGCTGATTGCAGCGGGCTTGCTTGGCGAATCGCTCGCGCCATATCACGCGGTCGGCGGGGTGCTCACGGTGTTGGGCGTGCTGCTGGCCGAAGTGTGGACGGCGCCGCTGCGGCTGCAACTGGCTCGGCCTCAAGGGTAGTTAGGGCAGTTAGGGTCGTTAGGGTCGTTAAGGCAGGTTCATCACTGATGCCGCGCTCACACGGCATCCGCCTTGTCCTGCTGCGTGCGCAGCACCGCTTCGGCAATGCCGCCCTCAAGCTCCTCCAACCCCTTGGACAGATTACGCATGGTGGTCTCGGAGACGTTTTCCAGCACGTCCTGCAGAAACGCCGAGCGCAGCGGCATTGCCTGCTCCACGATGCCATGGCCGAGCGCCGACAGGGTGACGTTGGTCACGCGGTTGTCGCGCTCGCTGGTGTTGCGCTCCACCCAGCCGAGCTCCTGCAGCGCCTTGAGCTGGCGCGTGAGCGCGCCCGGGTCCATGCCGACGCGGTCGGCAAGGGGCTTCTGCGCGATGGGCCCGGCGTGGGCGTACAACGCGGAAAGAATGCGCCAACGCGGCAAAGGATGGCCGATGCGCTGCTCGAAAGCCGCCGCATAGGCCCGGTAAGTTCGCCCGAACTGCTGTAGCACAGCCAGGCTTTGACGCTCCAATTCCACTCCAGTCTCCTGCTTGGGGCACCGTCACGCGACGGGCAACCACACCACATTATCGGCTAGCCCGGCGCCCTACTCCGTTGCCATGACCGGCTTGACGGCACGCTCCAGCTTGATCGGCGGCACCCGCCGCGAACGCCACAGGCCCAGCACCGCGATCACCGCGGCCAGCGCCAGCCCCATGTGGATGGCCCCGACCAGCGACAGCCGCGCCTGCTCCAGCAACAGGGCGCCATTATGTCCGGCCGCCTCCAGCTGCGACAGCAGGCTGGCCTGCGCCGCGCGGTCGATCAGGATCTGCGGGTCCGCCATGTGCGCCTGCCACTGGCCGGCACCGGCGCTCTGCAGCGCATCGTGCACGCCACTCAGGTAACTGCGCGTGACCAGCGTGCCCACCACGGCGGTACCGATCATGCCGCCGACCATGCGCAGCGACTGCAGCATCGCCGTGGCAATGCCCAGATGCTCGCGGCCCGCGGTCTGCTGCGCAAACACCGTCAGGTTGGGCATGATGAAGCCCAGCCCGAAGCCACACAGCAACATCATGCCCAGCAACAGATGATGCGACATCCCGCGCGTCGCCTGGGACAGGCCCAGGCAGGCCAGCGCAAGCATGGCGAATCCCGCATACAGCATATTGTTAGGCTGCCGGATGCGCGTGATGATGCGCCCGTTGATGATACTGCCCACCGTGATGCACACCACCAGTGGGGTCACCAGCACGCCTGCCTCCTTCGGCGAATAGCCAAAGCCACCCTGGAACAGCAGCGGCGCGTACAGCAGCAGCGAGAACATCGCGAAGCCGACGAACACGGCCAGCAGGAATAACGGCGCCAGCCCTGGATTGCGGAACATCTCCAGCGGCAGGATCGGGTTCGGCGTGCGGCGCTCCCATTGCCATAGGCCAACCAGTGCGCACACCGACATCACCAGCAAGCCGCCGGTGACCAGCCCAAACCCACGCTCGGGCATCAGCTCCACGCACAACTGCAAGCCGCCCAGCCCCACGCCGATCAACGCCGCGCCGAGCCAATCCACCTTGATCGCGCCGGTATTGGTCTGCTGGCGCAAGTGCGGCAGGTAACGCCAGGCAAACCACAGCCCCAGCAAGCCCACCGGCAAGTTCACGTAGAACACCGAGCGCCAGCCATAGGCCTCGGTCAACACGCCGCCAAGCGACGGCCCCACCGCGTTGGCAATGCCGAACGCCGCGCTCATCATCACCTGCCAGCGCAAGCGCACATGCGAATCGGGGAACAGGTCAGGGATACAGGCAAAGGCAGTGCCCACCAACATGCCGCCGCCAATGCCCTGCAGCCCACGGGCCAGCACCAGGAACGGCATGCTAGTCGCCATGCCGCACAGCGCGGAAGCCAGCGTGAACACGACGATGGACGCCATCACGAAGGGCTTTCGCCCGTAGTAATCGCCCAGCCGCCCGAAAATCGGCACCGTGATCACCGACATCAGCAGATAGGCCGTCGCCACCCAGGCGTAGTACTCGAACCCCTGCAGTTCCGCCACCACGGTAGGCAGCGCGGTGCCGACCACGGTCTGATCAAGTGCTACCAACATCACCACGAACGCGATACCCAGCATGGCCAGCAGGGATTCGCGGAATGGCAGCACCTGCCCGCTGCTATGCGCCTCGCGAGGCTGCGAAATCATTTTGTTGTTCCATCAATGATTGTGGAGTCAATCATTATAGGACAGGGTTGGGGGAATGGGAGTGGCTTCCACGCCACGGCAGTACATGGAGAATTAAGATGCTCCCATCAACCGGTCCGCCAGGACGATTTCATTCGGTACCTGCTTTTTCTCAAGCTTGCAGCGCCCCCATCAGCACCTGTACCAACTGGCCACCTTCTGGCGTGGCCCAGCTACCGGCAAGTTCCGCGATCAGTTGGTTGGTACTGGTCAGGGTTACGCCGCCGCGCTCCATCCGGCGCAGGGCGATGTCGTCGGCCATCTTGCTCGGCGAGCCGCCCGCGTCGGCGACTACCTGTACCTCGAAACCATCGCGCACCAGGCTCAGCGCGGGATAGACCGTGCACACGTCATTGGTGACACCGGCAATGATCAGCTTCTTGCGCCCGGTTGCCTTGACAGCCGCGGCAAAATTGTCGTCATCCATGGCATTGACGATGCCAAGCCGCTGGATGCGGGCAGCGAATTCGGACGGCAGGATTGATTCCAGTTCGCTCAGCAGCGGCCCTTGCGCGTGCTCTTCCATGCTGGAGGTCAGCACAACCGGCAGCTTCAGGATGCGAGCTGCCTGCGCCAGCATCAGCGCATTGCGTTTCATCTCTTCGAACGAAATGGATTTCACCCAGCCCATGGTGCCGACCTGGTGATCGATCAGCAGCAAGGCGGCATTGTCGGCACTGAATTTCTCGTAAGTCATCATGATTCTCCTAGGGTTTTAACTGCAGCATGTGCACGGTCTTGCCGGTCTCGGCTGCCATGGTTTACGCGCTGCAGGCGGGCTATGGCTGGCATGGCGGCAGTCCTCAGGCAGTTTCTTCCGCACTCAAGGCGGGGTAGTCGGTGTAACCCTGCGCGCCGGGCGTGTAGAACGTCGCCTTGTCGGGAGCGTTGAGCGCCGCGCCCTGGCGCAAGCGCTCGGGCAGGTCCGGGTTGGCCAGGAAGGCACTACCGAAAACGGTGGCGTCGGCGCGCCCCAAAGCCAGGAGGGCCTCGGCGGCGGTTTGATCGAGCCCGCCGCCGACCAGGTAAGCGCCATCGAAGCGCGGCCGCAGCAGCGCGTGGTAGTCAACGCTGGCGCCGAACAGGGCGACGTGCAGGTACGCGAGATCGAGCCGGCGCATTTGCTCGACCAGGTACGTGTAAGTCTCCTGCGGCGTGGCGTCGATGACGTCATTGAAGCCCATTTCCGGCGAAATCTTGATGCCGACGCGGTCGCCGCCGGCCTCAGCCACCATCGCCTCCAGCACTTCCAGCACAAAGCGGGCGCGGTTGGCGACGGAACCGCCATACTCGTCCTGGCGCTGATTGCTGCCGGACGAGAGGAATTGTTCGGGCAGATAGCCCGATGCGGCATGCAGTTCGACACCGTCAAAGCCGGCTGCCAGGGCGCGGCGCGTCGCCAGGCGGTAGTCCGCAACAACGTCGGCGATCTCGGCCACGCTCAGGGCTCGCGGGGTGATGAAATCCTGCAGGCCGTCGGCGGTCCAGGTCTGGCCGGCCGGCTTGATCGGCGACGGCCCCACCGGCAGCGCACCGCCCGGCAGCAGCGACGGGTGGGAGATGCGCCCGCTGTGCATCAGTTGCATGAAGATACGTCCGCCGTTGGCGTGCACAGCCTCGGTCACGCGCTTCCAGGCCGCCACCTGGGTGTCATTGTGGATGCCGGGGGTCCGTACATAGCCCTTGCCTGTCTCGGAGGGATAGACGCCTTCGCTGACGATCAGGCCGGCGCCGCTGCGCTGCGCGTAGTAGGTGGCGACAACGTCGCCTGGCACGCCCGCGTCATCGGCGCGCGAACGGGTCATCGGGGCCATGACCAGGCGGTTGGGCAGGGAATGGCGGCCGATGCGAATGGGGGTGAATAGCTGGTTCATGCTGTGCTCCGAAGTTGATTGGTTGATGTAGAGCATGATCCAGCAAACCATCCGCGGGATAAATATGGCAAGATTGAATTGATTGATCCACCAATGGAGCAATCAAGATGGAACTGCTGAACGACATGGCCCTGTTCGTCGAGGTCGTCAAAGCGAAGAGCTTTCGCCGTGCGGCGGAGGCAATCGGCATGCCGAACTCGACGTTGTCGCGCCGCATCACCACCCTGGAAAAGGCCATCGGGCTACGGCTCCTGCACCGCACCACACGCAAGATCGAGCCAACCGAGGCCGGCCAGATCTATTTCGACCGTTGCAAGCGCATCGTCGACGAGGCGCGGCTTGCGCACGAGCAGCTCGGCGAGCTCCTGGCGCAGCCGAGCGGCGTGTTGCACGCGTCGCTGCCGGTGGATTTCGCCAATGTCTTCCTGGCACCTCTGATCGCGGAATTCGCCAGCCGCTATCCCGGCATCAGCTTCGAGTTCGACCTCACGTCGCGGCGCGTCGATCTGGTGGCCGAGCCGGTCGATGTCGCGATCCGCATTGGGGAGCCGCCAAGTTCGAACCTGATCGCGCGCCGGCTAGCCCTCGTGCCACGCTATCTTTACGCTTCGCCGCAATATATTGAACGTTTCGGCGAGCCAAGCCAGCCGGCCGACCTCGTGCGGCACGAGTGTCTGCGCCTGCGCACGACGGAGGCCAGCGCATGGACATTGCATGACGCGACGAAAACGGTTGAGGTCGCGGTCGGCGGCCGGTTCTTGCTCAACAGCGTTGGCATGATCCGGCGCCTGGCCGCGCTCGACCTCGGCATCGCCGTATTGGCGGAAGCCATCATCGGCGACGACGTGGCCAATGGGCTACTGCGTCGCGTGCTGCCACAGTGGCAGGCAACGCCACTCCCCGTCTATGCCATCACCGAGACGCGCCTGCTGCCCGCAAAGACGCTGCGTTTCATCGAGTTCCTGCGGGAGCGCTTGGGGCAGTAACGCCCCTCTCCCCGGAGGCGCAATCGATCGTAACGCGTCCGGAGTCTGATTGACGCGCCCGCGGCTCAGCCCTCCTTCCGCGTGCCGCGAGCTAATATTGATACCATCAATTCGCCCCCGATGCGACGATGAACAAGCTCTACTCCCTGGACCTGAATCTCTTGCTCGTTTTTGATGCGATGATCCGCGTTGGCAGCGTGTCCAGGGCCGCGGAGGAAATGGGGCTGACCCAGCCTTCCACGAGCAACGCGCTCGCGCGCCTGCGGAATTTCTTCGGCGACCCCCTGTTCGTGCGTTCTGACGGCGCCATGAGGCCGACGCCGCTGGCCTTGCAAATGGCGGAACAGGTCCAGGAAGCGCTGGGACAACTCCGCCGGGCGATCGAGGACAAGCGGCACTTCGACCCGATGACCTCCTGCCGGCGTTTTTCCATCTGCATGAACGAGATGGGACAACGCGTCTTCCTGCCGAAGATCGTCACCCGCTTCGCCGAGATTGCGCCCGGGGTAGACCTTGAGGCTATCGAAATGACATCGCAGCAGGCGCAGGCGGCGATGCCCAATGGCGACGTCGACCTTGTGATTGGCTATTTCTCGGATTTCGGGCCGAACTTTTTTCGCCAGCGCGTGGCGACAGGTCATTACGTCGCCGTTGCGCGCATGGGGCATCCCCATATAGACGGGACCCTTACCCTCCCCGCCTACCTGAACGCCTCGCACATCTCCTACGTGCCCACACTCGGCAATCACGCCGCGCTGGAAGCGCTCCTCGCGCAGGAGTTCATGAAACACGGCGTGCGGCGCCGCGTCGCGTTGCGCGTAGCGAATTCGCTCGGCATCCCGAAGATCATCTCCAGCACCGACCTGATCATGACCGTACCGTCCGTGCTGGCGCAGGCGTTCTGCGAAACGGCCGCCGTGCAGGTCTTCGACCTGCCGTTCGAGATTCCGCATATCGAGATATTCCAGTACTGGCACGCACGCTATCACCACGACCCTGCCAATCAGTGGCTGCGCGCCCAGTTCAAGAGCCTGTTTTCTGCCTGACACTCCGGACGACATTGCCAGGATCAATGCTCTGTTAATGCTTGCAGAGCACATTTCATCCGCTAGCCGGCCTGATCCCGGTGATTTCTGCCTCGCACCTTACGACTTCTTTCCGACTTCTTTCCCCCGGTATTCACTGCGCCAATAACTTACATTGACGCTACTGCATAGACGCACCGCGGGTCGCGCCCTAACCTCCCATCACATTCCCGAAGAAGGAGGAGACGCAATGAAGACATCGGACCTGCAGCCGTCAGCGCTTATGTCTGCGCGTGCCACGGCATCGCCCAATTCCCCGATTGCAGTGGCTTGGGAGTTTTTGTCATGACCAGGCACACGATCACTCTGCTGCCCAGTGGCAACCAGTTCCAGTGCGACGACGGCGAGACTATCCTGAAGGCCGGCCTGGCTGCCGGCCTCCTCATGCCTTACAGCTGCCGCTCAGGTGCCTGCAACACCTGCCGCGGCACCGTCAAGCAAGGCAAGGTTGATTTCGGCAATGTCCACCCGACCTACCTCAGCGACGACGACAAGCGCGCCGGCAAGGCGCTGCTGTGCTCGGCCAAAGCCATCGGCGACTGCAGCATCGAAGTCCGCGAACTGGACCCCGGGGAAGCTTTCCCGGTGCGCCGTCTGCCGTGCCGCGTACTGCATCTCGAAAGGGTAGCGCCAGACGTCATGCTGGTCACCATCGGCCTGCCGCCCAACGAGCCGGCCGTCTTCAAGGCCGGCCAGTACGTTGACTTCCTGCTCAAGGACGGCACGCGGCGCAGCTACTCGATCGCGACCGCCCCCGTCAGCGAAGGTGTGAGGCAGTTCGACCTGCACGTCCGCCTCGTTCCCGGTGGCCGCTTCACGGAACACGTGTTCAGCACGATGAGGCTGCGCGAAACCATGATGCTGGAAATGCCGCTCGGGTCCTTCTACTGGCGCGCGCGGAGCGACAAACCGATGATCATGCTTGCTTCGGGCACCGGCTTCGCACCGATCAAGTCCATCATCGACTACAGCATCGTGTGCGCAAACACGCGTCCCATCACCCTCTACTGGGGCGGCCGCACACGCGCATGCCTCTACATGGCTGCGCTTGTCGAGAAATGGGTCGCCGACCACGACCACATCAAGTTCATTCCTGTCGTGAGTGACGCCACCCCGGGATGCAACTGGACTGGTCGCAGCGGATTCGTGCACGAGGCGGTCATGGAAGATTTCCCCGACATGTCCGCCTGTCAGGTGTATGCCTGCGGCGCGCCGGTCGTCGTCGATTCCGCCCGCCGCGATTTTACGGTGCGGTGCGGCCTTCCGGAAGGCGAGTTCTACGCCGATTCTTTCATCAACGAAGCAGACAGGCAGAAAGCCGCAGCTTGAGCTGACCGGCTTGATCTGACCGCCAATATGGAGGAGATAACACAATGGAAATCAACATCGAAGACGCCATTCCCGCGGACTTCACCGTGCCCGTCCCGGAGCGCGATTCGCTCGTAAAGCCCTTCTGCCTGGGACATGGCACCCTGGAATGCTACAGCCTGAAGGCGTCCCGCAAGTTCTACGAGGAGTTCCTCGGCCTGGAGTGCCGCCGCCACGCCAAACCGTCGATGTCGGTTCGCCTGGGTATGCGCTTTCACATTGTGTGCGTGGAAGTCGGCGACGCGGTCCATCCCTGCAACGTGCTTAACCATTGGGGGCTGGACGTCAAGTCGCGCGACAGCGTGGACGCTGCCTACCAGGCGGCGCTCAAGTACAAAGACCAATACAAGATCCGCCAGGTGCTGGAACCGCAAGAGCAGCACAGCGTGTACTCGTTCTACCTGGAAGACCTGGACCACAACTGGTGGGAGATCCAGTACTACGCTAACGGATTCCAACATGACGACTTCTTCGATTTCGGGGACCGATTCTCAGACGACGAAAAGGTCGACCTCAACGCGCTTCCTGAACTCAATATCTTCGGAAAGGCAGACTAAATGATCCAGCTCGTTACCTTCAAGGTGCCCGATGGCGTGCGCACCGGCATGATGACCAACGGAAAAATCTACCAATCCCGCGCCTACAACGACATGCTCGAAGTGCTCGCGGACTGGTCCAACGCTTGCGCAAGACTCGCGACGCTTGGCCCCAATCTGGCCGAGCGAGAGGACGTGAAGCATGCCGAACTGGTTGCACCGCTTCCGGCGCCGCGGAACATCTATTTCGCGGGAGCGAACTACAAGGACCATGTAGAGGAAATGAAGGCGCGTCTAAAGCTCAACATCAACGCCGATCCGAAGGGAAGCGGCGAGAAGCCCTGGCACTCACTCAAGGCGACCGGCTCGAGCGTGGTGGGTCCCGGCAGCAAGGTGGCGCTGCCCGGCGAGTCGAAGATGCTCGACTGGGAGGTGGAACTGGCGGTCGTCATCGGCAAGCCTGCAAAGGATGTGCCGCGGGACAAAGCACTTGACCATGTAGCTGGCTATACCGTCGCCAACGACCTGTCCGCTCGCGACCACATCTTCCGCCCCGAAGTGGCAGAGACCTCGCCCTTCCGCTATGACTGGATCGGCCAGAAGTCATTCGACGGTTCCTGCCCGATGGGTCCGGCCATCACGCCTGCGCAATTCATCGGCGACCCGATGAACCTGAGCATGAAACTGTGGGTCAACGGCAAGATCAAGCAGGATTCCAACACCAATCAGATGCTGTTCGACATCGCCGACCAGATCTCCCATCTGTCCTCGCGCGTCACGCTCCTGCCGGGCGACGTTGTCCTGACGGGTACGCCGGCCGGGGTCGGCATGCCGAACATGGACTTCCTGAAGCCGGGCGATGTCGTCAAGCAGTGGATCGAAAACATTGGCGAGTTCGAGTTCACGATCGCGTAAGCAGCGTAGAGATTGGCGGGCCGCGTCGGCGCACGTGACAGACCCAGGGTGGTAACGGCTTGCGTGCGTGAGCTTTGACAACAGAATAGGCCGGAATTGTTCTAAGCAACATTTCAACACTTCCGGCCGTCCCGCTTCACGCGGCTCCATGCGCGCTCCCCGGCGCCGTGCAAAAACCACTCGCCTAGAATATGTGCTTCAAGCCGACCATTGCGCCAAGCTGGTTTCCACCTGGCGCCGGGTTGGTACCGGCCTGGCCACTGTTGACGGACAGAGCGAGGTTTCCGAGATTGTCGATAAAGCCTGCCGTCGCATACACGGATGTCCGTTTTGAGAACGCATAGGTGCCGCGGCCCGCGAACATCCATGCCTTGTTCGGGCTGTTGTGAAAGCGAAGGTGATAGGCCTCTGCATCGACGCTGATCGTCGGGGTGATCGGGTAGGATGTCCCAAGGTAATAGAGGTCGCTGCGCAGCGTCGCGCTGGCCCGGTTGTCGCGGCGCAGCCATCCGCCTCCGATCTTCGCCTCTCCCACCATGAAATACCCGTTGAGGGAAAGCCGGTCGTCCGTGAGGGCGCTGCTTGTCAGGCCAGCAAAGGCACCAGGTCCGCCTCGCAACGAATCGTAGGCCGCCGCTACGCTCCAGCGCGCCGCATCATATTTCAGGAGCGCCGACCACTCACGACACGATCGCATGTCTGCCGGGTTCTCCCCCGCGCAATTGGTGCCGGCCGGACTCGGGCCGGCGTTGACCGTGTCGCGACCGAAGCTGTAGGTGGCGCCAACCGTCAGGCCACCAAAGGTGCCTTTGTAGGACACGGCATTGTCCGCGCGCGCATTCGGTATGTAACTGTCGAGCGATCCGGAACCAAAGAGATTTGGGCCAAGCATGTCGGGCTCGGCCATGGCCCAGAAGAGCATCGTGTACTGGCGCCCGAGTGCCACCTGCCCCCAGCGCCCGGAGAGGCCTACCAGCGCCTGGCGGCCGAACAGGCGCCCTCCCTGGCCCGACGCACCGCTGTCTGGCAGGAAACCAGACTCCAGCCAGAAGATCGCCTTGTTGCCGCCGCCGATGTCTTCGCTCCCGCGCAAGCCCCAACGGGACGGAACGGTACCGGTCAGGCTAGGCATGAAGGTTTGGGTGTCGCGTGCCCGGCCGACGCCATTGACGAAGGCGATGCCGGTGTCGACGACGCCATATAACGTTACGTTCTGCGCGGCGGCCAATCCGGGAGCTGCCATCAGAAGCGCAGCGGCCATCTTACGAATCCTCATGTTTCCTCCTCCATTCGCTGTCATATAGTTATTGGCTGACGTTGCGAGAGCGCCACCAGGCCTCCGTCAAGGTGGCATATGCCCAGCCGTACGTGCCGGCATGACCCGGCTCGTCCGAAATTCGCCAGGTCTGTCAATCCACGGCGAAGGCTGTCGCTAAGCTTCGGCGTGTTCCCCGCCTCGCTGCGTAACCAGGTCGAGCGCCACATCGACGATCATGTCCTCCTGGCCACCCACCATGCGACGCTTCCCCAGTTCCACCAGGATGTCGACGGTTTTCAGCTTGTAGCGTGCTGCTGCGGCTTCGGCATGGCGCAGGAAACTCGAGTAAACACCGGCGTAGCCCAGGGCCAGGGTTTCTCGGTCCACACGTACTGGCCTGTCCTGCAACGGGCGTACGATGTCGTCAGCGGCATCCATCAGGGTGTAGAGGTCGCAGCCGTGCTTCCAACCCAGCCGGCTGGCGGCTGCGATGAACACCTCCAGCGGCGCGTTCCCTGCGCCCGCACCCATGCCGGCCAGGCTCGCGTCCACACGGTCGCAGCCCTCTTCCACCGCGACGATGGAGTTGGCCACGCCCAGGCTCAGGTTGTGGTGTGCGTGAATGCCGGTCTGGGTCTCGGACTTGAGCACGTCCTTAAAGGCGCGGAAACGATCGCGCACATCGCTCATGTTCAGCGCCCCACCGGAATCGACCACGTAGACGCACTGCGCGCCGTAGCTTTCCATCAGCTTTGCCTGCTGCGCCAGGGCAGCGGGATCGGTCATATGACTCATCATCAGAAAGCCGACGGCATCCATGCCGAGTTCGCGCGCGAAGTCAATGTGCTGGCGCGAGACGTCCGCCTCGGTGCAGTGCGTGGCTACGCGCACCACCCTGGCGCCAGCATCGTAGGCGGCACGCAGGTCGTGCACCGTGCCCACTCCGGGCAGCAGCAGCGTCGCCACCTTGGCGTGGCGCACGGTATCGGCTACCGCGGCGATCCACTCGACATCGGTATGAGCGCCGAAGCCATAGTTGAAGCTCGAGCCAGAGAGGCCGTCGCCGTGCGCGACCTCGATCGAGTCCACCCCCGCCGCATCCAGCGCGGCGGCAATGCGGCGCACGTGGTCCAGGCTGTACTGGTGCCGGATGGCGTGGCTGCCGTCACGCAGGGTGACGTCCGAGATATAAAGCTTCTTGTTCAGATCCATGTCTATCTCCTCGTGCACGGTCAGATGGCTGCCAGGCTGGTCTCGGCCAGGCGCTCGGCGCAGGTCAGCGCGGCGCTAGTCATGATGTCGAGATTGCCGGCATAGGCCGGCAGGTAGTGAGCGGCGCCCTCCACTTCCAGGAACACGGTGGTCTTCAATCCGCTGGCGGGTCCGATGCCCGGTACGTTCAGCGGCGCAGAAACGGGAATGCGTTCGAACTGCACGCGCTGCTTGAGCCGGTAGCCTGGCACATAGGCCTGCACGGCCTGCACCATCTCCGCAATGCTCGCCTCGATAGCCGCCTCGTCGGCAGGATCGGACAGCGTGAACACCGTATCGCGCATGATCAGCGGCGGCTCGGCGGGGTTCAGCACGATAATGGCCTTGCCACGCGCTGCGCCGCCTACCGAGCAGATCGCCTGGCTGGTGGTCTCGGTGAACTCGTCAATATTGGCGCGCGTGCCCGGCCCGGCCGATTTGCTGGAGATCGAAGCCACGATCTCGGCGTAGTGCACTTTCGCCACGCGCGATACCGCGGCCACCATCGGAATGGTGGCCTGGCCGCCGCAGGTGACCATATTGATGTTGCTGGCCTCCAGGTGTTGATCCAGGTTGACCACCGGCACCACATAGGGGCCGATCGCCGCCGGCGTCAGGTCGATCACCCGCACCCCGTGCTGCTGCAGCAACTGGTTATGGTGCGCGTGCGCACCGGCCGAGGTGGCGTCGAAGGCGATGCGGATATCGCCAAAGCTCTCCATCGCCAGCAGGCCTTCGATGCCCCCGGCGGTCGTCGGCACGCCCAGCCGCGCGGCGCGCGCCAGGCCGTCGGAGGCGGGATCGATGCCGACCATCGCGCCCATCTCCAGATGGCGGCCATGCCGCATTACCTTGATCATCAGGTCGGTGCCGATATTGCCCGAGCCGATGATGGCTACCTTGTGCTTGCCTGCTTTCATATCCATGCTGACTCTCCCTTGCCGCCGCAGTCCATTAGCGGCCCAATTCCCTGGCCGATTTGCCGCCGATGCCGAAATGCGCCTTGGGCATTTCGGTGATCAGCACGCGCACGGTTTCGCGCGGGGCGCCGATCGACTCCACCGCCGCGTCAGTGAGCGCGCCGATCAGGCGCGCTTTCTGTTCCTCGGTCCTGCCTTCCATCAGGAAGACTTGCATGATGGGCATTGCCTTGCTCCTGTCATATTTCAGATGTCATTGGGAACACGCAGTCTTGCTCCCTCTGACCTGTGCTGCCATCAGACGAACCGCATCGACACCGTGCCCAGGTGCTGGTAGCGCACGGTAATGTTGTCGCCAGCCGCCACCGCAATGGCCTCCGTCACGCCGCCGGTCATGATGAAGGTGCCGGCCGGCAACTCGCGCCCGCGCGCCCCGAGCATGTTGGCCAGCATGGCCACGCTGCTGGCCGGATGGCCCAGCACCGCCGCACCGGCGGCGGTGGCGACCACCTCGCCGTTCTTTTCCATCACCACGCCGAGGTTCTTCAGATCGATCCCCTCGGCGCTGCGATGCGTGCCGCCCACCACGAAGCGGGCCGACGAAGTGTTGTCCGCGATCACGCTCTTGAGGTCGAAGCGGAAGTTCTCGTAGCGCGAGTCGATCACCTCCACCGCCGGCAGCACGAAGTCGGTGGCGGCCAGCACGTCGCCGATATGGCAGCCCGGCCCCTTGAGCGGATGCTTGAGCACGAAGGCGATCTCGGCCTCCACCTTGGGGTGGATCAGCGACGCGGTGTCGATGGCGCCGCCGTCCATGCAGGCGCCGTAGTCGGTCAGGAAACCGTAGACCGGATCGGTCACCCCCATCTGGCGCATCTTGGCAAACGAGGTCAGCCCCATCTTGAGGCCGGCAATGCGGGTGCCGCGCGCTTCCTTGCGCGCCCGGATCGCGTCCTGGATGGCGTAGGCGTCGTCCCAGTCCATGTCGGGATGGCTGTCGGTGATCTTGCGCACCGGCTCGCGGTTGCGCTCGGCGTTCTCCAGGTGCTCGGCGAGCTGCTGGATGGTGTCTTGGGTGAGGTTCATGGCAATGTCCTGGCCGATGGCATAAGGAATCCGTTCAAACGAAGCGCACGCCGGCCGAGCCGATGCCGCCCAGGCTGATGCGCAGCTGGTCGCCGGCCTTGACCGGCACCATCGCGGCCAGCGAGCCGGACAGGATCACCTCGCCCTTCTTCAGCCCGATGCCGAGCCGGCCCAGCGTGTTGGCCAGCCATGCCACGGCGTTGGCCGGATGGCCAAGCGCGGCGGCGCCGGCGCCGGTGGCGACGATCTCGCCGTTCTTCTCCAGGGTCATGCCGACCGTGCCGAGGTCCAGCCCGCGCGGGTCCACCGCCGCGTCGCCCAGCACGAACACGCCGGACGATGCGTTGTCCGCCACGGTGTCCTGGATCCGGATCTTCCAGTCGCGGATGCGCGAGTCGACGATCTCGAAGCACGGCAGCACGTAGGCGGTGGCGCGCAGCACATCGGCATTGGTCACGCCCGGGCCTTCCAGGTCCTCCTTGAGCACGAAGGCGATTTCCCCTTCGGCCTTCGGCGCGATCAACGTGTCAGCGGCAATGGCAGCGCCGTCGCCATAGACCATGCCGGACAGCAGGTGCCCGAAATCCGGCTGCCGCACATCGAGCATGTCCATCACCACCCGGCTGGTCACGCCGATCTTCTTGCCGATCACGCGCTCGCCCGCATCCAGGCGGTGCTGCACCATGGCCAGCTGGATGCGGTAGGCGTCGTCGATGGACAACTCGGGATAGCGCTCGGTGAGCGGCGCAACGGCCTGGCGGTCGGATAGCGCGCGATGGAGGCCTGCGCCGAGGTCCAGGATCTGTTCGGGTTTCATAGCCTGCCTCACAGTTTTACGCAGACGTTGCGCAGTTCGGTATAGAACTCCAGCGAATGCACCCCGCCCTCGCGGCCGATGCCGGATTGCTTGGCGCCGCCGAAGGCGGTGCGCAGGTCGCGCAGGAACCACGCGTTGATCCAGCAGATGCCCACCTCCAGCGCGCTACCCATGCGGTGGGCGGTGCCGAGGTCGGAGGTCCACACGGTGGCGGCCAGCCCGTAAGGCGTGTCGTTGGCAAGCCGGATCGCCTCTTCCTCGGTATCGAACGGCGCGATATGGCAGCACGGGCCGAAGATCTCCTCGCGGATCACAGCCGAATCTTCGGGCAGACCGGTCCAGATGGTGGGCTGCACCCAAGCGCCTCCAGCCAGCGCGCCGGGCATGTCGGGCACGCCGCCGCCGGTGACCACGGTGGCACCAGCTTCTGCCGCCTTCTTGTAGTAGGAGAGCACTTTGGCGCGATGCTCCAGCGACACCAGCGGGCCCATGCTCACGCCCTCGTCGCCCGGCCGGCCCACGCGCAGGCCCTCGGCCTTTGCCTTGAGCGCCGTGACGAAGCGCTCGAAGATCGGCCGCTGCACATAGACGCGCTCGGTGCCCAGGCACACCTGCCCGCTGTTCTCGAAGGCCGAGCGGGTGATGCCGGCCACCGCCTTGTCGAAATCCGCATCGGCGAAGACGATGCCGGCATTCTTGCCACCCAATTCGAACGAGACCGGGCGCACGCCATTGGCGGCGGCCTTCATGATGGCCTCCCCGGTACGGGTCTCGCCAGTGAAGGTGATGCCGTTCACATCCGGATGCGCGGTCAGGAAGGCGCCGGCGGATTCCGGGCCGAAACCGTGGACCACGTTATAGACGCCCGGCGGCACGCCGGCTTCGTTCATTACCTCGCCAAGCAGCGTGGCGGTAGCCGGCGTTTCCTCGGACGGCTTGACCACCACCGTGTTGCCACAGGCCAGCGCCGGGCCGACCTTCCAGGTCATCAGCAGCAGCGGCAGGTTCCACGGACACACCACGCCGATCACGCCGCGCGGCGAGCGCACCGCGTAGTTGATGGCCTCGCCGCCGTCCGGCGTGGCCATGGCGAAGCTCTCGGTGGGCACGTTCTTGATCAGGTCGGCGAACACCTTGAAGTTGGCCGCGCCGCGCGGGATGTCGATGTGGCTGGCGAGCGAGTGCGGTTTGCCGGTGTCGGCGATCTCGGCTTGCAGGAAGTCGTCGAAGCGCCGGTTGATGCCGTCTGCCACCGCATGCAGCAGCTCGACGCGTTGCGCCACGGTCATCTTGCCCCACGGGCCCGTCAGTGCCTGTCTGGCCGCGGCAACCGCCGCATCGACCTCGGCCTGCCCGGCTTCGTGGACGTGCCCGATCAGGCTGTTGTCGACCGGATTGCGGTCCTCGAAAGTCCGACCGGTGCCGAACCATTCGCCGTTGATGAAGTTGCGGAATTGTTTCATGCAATTGCCTCGATGACTGATTTTGAAAAGGAATGGTCCCGTCCTGCCTAGGGCGCGTCGGACCCGAGCAGCACAGAGGCTGCCGCGGTCTGTCGCCTCTGTGCCGCGGACAAGCAGGCGAGGGCAATCGCCCCGAGCACGGGAGGGAACGCGATGAGCTGGAACAGCGTCCGTGTATCGGCGAACAGCGTCATCAACATGCCGCCACTGATGGCACCGACGATGGACCCGATGCGCCCCATGGCCAGTGCCCAACTGACGCCGGTAGCGCGTATTTGCGTCGGGTACAGCGTTGCGGCCAGCGCGTTCATGCCGGTCTGCCCCCCGACCACGCCGAAACCGGCGCAGAACACTGCGACTGCCAACCAGCCTGGCGTGTCAATCGTCAATCCGATCGCACCCAGGGCAAGGCTGGAACCCAGATACGATGCCGCTAGTACGTAATATGGGTTGAGCCGGTCCATCAACCGCGCCAGTACCAGGGCACCAATGGTGCCGCCCAGCGGCGCCATGGCCGCAATCCGCGCCGCAGCGCTGATGGGATGGCCGGCCTCGCGCATGATGGTGGGCAGCCAGCTGGAAAGGAGATAGAACACGAACAGCGAGCAGAAGTAGGCCACCCAGAGCAACACCGTACGCTGCAGCAGCCCGGCGGCCAGCAACTGGCGCACGGACGCTTTCGCCACGGCCACATCATGGGTGGCGACGATAGTGTGATCGCGCCAGCGCGCGTCGCCACAGATTCTTTCCACAAATCGATGCAACTGCCCCTGGTGCGCGGGTCGTCCCGCCAGATAGCGCACCGACTCTGGCAAGGCAACCGCGAGGAACGGCAGCAACAGCAGTGGCATGGCGCCGCCCAGCACCAGTACACTGCGCCACCCATGGGCCACGATAAGCTGCGCGGCAAGCTCGCCACCAAGGGCAAAGCCCCCCGTGAAGCCGCAAAAGCTGAGCGTGACGAGGAACATCCGGTGCCGCTTGGGCGCGTATTCGGATGTCAACGCGATTGACGTCGGCATGGCGCCGCCCAATCCCAGCCCCGTCAGGAACCGCAGGGCAATCAGCATCTCCAGGGAGGTCGATGCGGCTGACACCACAGTGCCAAGGCCGAAGATCGCAACGCAGAGCAACATCACCCGCTTGCGGCCAATCCTGTCCGCCAGTGGCCCGATCAACAAGGCGCCTACCAGCAGGCCGAGCAGGCCAGCACTGAACGCCGGCGCCATGGCCGAAACGGCCAGGCCCCATTCCTGCCGCAACGCCGGAGCGATATAGCCGATCGCGGCCGTGTCGAATCCATCGATCGCGACGATCAACCCGCACAACGCCAGCACCGCGATCTGGAATCGAGACAAACGGCTCTGGTCCACTATGTATTCGATATCGACTATCTTGTCTTCCTTCATGTCTCACTCCATGGGCAGATCGTGCTGCCTCATCTGTTTGTCGGAAACCCAATCGTCTGGTGAACGCTAGGCCGATACCATCGCCATGCTTTCCGAATCGCCGGCCGTCAGGTATTCCCACATCCGTTCGAAGATCCGGCCAACGCGGGTGGCCCGCAATTCGGCGTCCGCCTGCGGGATGACAGCGGCACGGTCGCTCAACCCGGCACCGCGCAACGCGAGATCCAGGCGTGCCGCATCCTCCAGGTACCAAGTCAGTACCACCGCATCCTCCAGCGAGCCGCCGGCAACCACGGCGCCGTTGCCCCGCATCACCACCGCGCTGGCCATGCCCAGGGTTTCGGCTACCGCTGCAGCCTGCTCAGGCGTGCGGACCAGCTGCGGGTCGTCCCACAGCGGCACCCCAGCCGAAAAGTAGGTGCCGATGCCGTGCAGGCAACGCGGTGTCAAGCGTGCCGCCGACAACGCCATCACGGCTGGCGGCATGCTACGCACGACGCCGCCAATGTGCGGATGCCGCCGGTAGATCTCCTGATGAATGCGAACTTCGCCCAGCACGCCTTCAGGAAGCGCCTCGTGGACATTCACCACCGTGCCGGTGTCGCTTGCCCCGATCAGCCCCATCGGCTTGGCCGCACAAACCAGAAACGCGCTTGGGCTGAGGCGCACACTGCAATGTCCATAGGCATGGGCGAGATGAGCCCGGCCGATCGCCCGCGCGGCCACACCCAGGAGGCGTTGTTGCGCATCGATGGCACCAGTGTGTGGGAGAGTGGAGGTCGTGCTCATGAGCGAAACTCGGCGATGTCCGGCTTGGCACCCCACATGCAGAAGGATGACGAAGTACCGTTGGGGAAATGGCGAGGGCGGTAGGTCTTCTCGTCTTCCAACGAGATGGTCCTGACGCCGGTCGAGTACTCGTAGATCATGCCGTCCGGGCCTTCGAAATAGAGGAACATGGCGCCCGACGTGGGATGCCGCCCCGGCCCGAACAGGATGCGCACGCCCCGTTCGCGCAACAGGTAGTAAGACCGCATCAGGTCGTCGATACTCTCCACCTGGTGATTGATATGCTGGACGCCGGCGTAAGCGGAAGGGAACAGCGCGATCTTGTGGTGGATCTCGTCGATCCGCAGCAACGGCGCCTCGCCGATCCAGTCACTTACCTTGGCATTGCAGAGCCCCGTCCAGAAGGTTTCGTCGCGCGCTGGACTGGTCGAGCGCAAGCCGATGTGGCTAAAGCCGGTGATGCCGGCATCGCGCGATGGAAAATAACGGCGACCGCTGTGGTCGGGGGCGACAACGAGGTCGATGCTGTTGCCTGACGGATCACGAAAGTTGATGAAGGCGCCAACGCGGCGTAGTTCGCACTGCTCTTTCGAGCCGGTGACGACACGCATGTCGTTGCGATCGAGCACATCGGCGGCCGCGGAAAGCTCGATGGAAGACGCCACCTCGAAGGCGGCAGTGTGGTCTTGGGGATCGCCCTCGAAATAGCACAGCGTGTGGTCACGGCTATCCGAGCGGAAGTAGATGGCCCCATTCTCGCGATGCGCGACTTCCAGGCCCAGCACTTGCGTAGCGTACTGTTCGCAACTCTGCAGGTCGCGCGTCCCAAGACGCACATAACGAATATCGGAAAGATGGATCATTGGGTCTCCTGTTGATCGCCGCCGGCAGATCGCGAAGCAGGAGTAATCGGGCACGCGCTTCCCCGGTCGCAGGGTGAACCGGCCTGGCTGCGTTTGTCTCCTGCCCCCGCAGGCGTTGACGCTGATGCATCGTCCTGTCGGCTGGTTTTGTGCAAATGTAGCCGCGCCGAATGCATAGACAAAGCAAATTGTTATAATTCAGATTATTTGCTTTTCAAATATCAATGCGACTCGATCTGAATTTGCTGCGGGTCTTGCTAGCGATCTACGACACCGGCAGTGTGACGGCAGCGGCCAAGCGCTTGAAGATGAGCCAGCCGGCGGCCAGCGCCGCCCTCTCCCGGTTGCGCGAGTCATTGGGAGATGCCCTGTTTATCCGGCAGGCTGATGGCATGTCGCCTACGCCCCGCGCACAAAGCCTGGCGGGCAAGGCAAGGGAAGTTCTGGACGCCATCGATCACGATATCCTGCGGGCGCCGGATTTTGATCCGCGGGTGTGCAACGATGAATTCGTCTTTTGCCTGAGCGCGATCGGAGAGATCGTGTTTCTGCCAAAGCTGGTGCAACACATCCGCGCTACGGCCCCATCGGCGCGCATTCGTGGCGTCAGCCTCGCTCCCGCCCAGTTGGAAGAAGCCTTGCGGGCCGGCGAGGTCGATCTGGCGCTGGGCTATTTCCCGGATCTACGCAAGGCCGAATACTTCCAGCGCCGCCTGTTTTCGCACGACCTTGTCTGCATGGTGCGCACGGGGCATCGGATCAAAGGACCGCGCATGACCTTGGCGCAGTTCCAGGCTGCGGAACATGCATTCGTCAAGGATGGAAGCCGCACCCAGGAGATGTTTGAAGAGGCTCTCGCCAAGCGAGGCATCCAGCGCAGCATCGTGTTGCATACCGCGCACTATATGAGCATTCCCACCATCATCGCCGAATCCGACCTGGTGGTCGTGCTGCCGCGTACGGTCGCCAATGTGTTTGCCGACTCCCAAAGGGTGCGTATCGTAACGCCTCCCGTTGAAATTCCGCGTTACGATCTAAAAATGTACTGGCACCGGCGCTTTGCCAAGGATCCCAAATCGAAATGGCTGCGCTCCGTGGTCACAGAGGTTTTCGCCACCGATGTCGACTGAGCAATTGGGGCTGTCCTGGACGTGACAACCAACACCAGATTCCACATGGGGTATGCGGTTCAAACTTCAACGAATCTCGGGAGCGGTGACAGCACCCCTACGAAAACAGGATTAGCGTCGCCCTCAATCCAGGGTGGTTGTCGGTCAACTCAAGCACGCCTCCGTGCTGCTTGGCGACTGCGGCCACGAGACTGAGCCCCAATCCCACGCCAGGCGTACTGCGACTTGCGTCGCCCCGGTAGAAGCGCTCCAGGACTTTGGGCTTCTCTTCGTCGGGGATGCCAGGCCCGTCGTCCGACACGGCGATCACCACCGCCCCGTCCGGGCGGCGCGACGCCTCGACCGTGATCGTTCCATTCTTCTGGGCATACTTAAGCGCGTTGTCGATCAGGTTCCCGACCGCCTGTGCAAGCAGCAGTGGATCGCCGGCCAGCGCGAGCGGCCCGGGCGACGCGAAAGAAAGCGCGACCCCTTTCAGTTCTGCGACGGGTTGGTAGAATTCGGCGGCTTCGCCTGCCACCGTTGATGCATCGACTTCAATGAAGCCGGACCGGCGCATGCCGGAGTCGATCTCCGCCAGGCGCAGCAGGGCGTTGAAGATACCAATAACGCGGTCCACGTCGGCGATTGCGCTATCGATCTCGGCGAAGGTTTGCTCCGGACGGGGCCGGGTCACCGACAGCTCCTCCAGGCGGTAACGCAATTCCGCCAAAGGCGTGCGCAGGTCATGCGCGATCGCATTCGACACGTTTCGGATGCCCTCGACCAGGTGCTCGATGTGGTCGAGCATGCGATTTTCCGTCTCCACGAGCGTGTTGAGCTCGTTTTCACCGCCATAAGCCGGCAACCTGTGTGCGAGATTTCCTTGCATGATGGCGGAAGCCGTCTGGTTGATGTCGTGTACCTTGGAAAGTATGGTGCGACGAACCAGCGCCCCCCCTGCCACGCCAAGCAGCAAGACGATGCTGGCAGCGCCCGCCAGGCCATACAGGAACAATGATTCGAGCTTTTCAAACCGGCTGACGTCTCGCCCCAGCAAAAGGTGATAGCCGCCGGGAAGCGCATTGTTCAACAGCACGGCTCTTACCACTCGGCCCCCAACGTCAATTGACGCTACGTGCGTCCCTGTTGATTCGGGAACCTCGCGCGGCCATGCAGGCAGGTTGCCGGCACGCCTCGACCATGTCGGATCGGCGAGCAGAATGATCGTGTTCTCCACGTCCTCGAGTTGCCCGCCCACTCGCGTTTCGATTGCTGCGGCAAGCGCATCGGCGCCCTGCTTGGCAAAGAGGTTCATCATGCTTTGCGCTTCGGCCTGAAGCACCTCGGTTCGACTTTGCTCGATCGTGTTGCTCCAGGCATACCAGAGCGGTGTGGCGAACAGGGCGAGCACAACCAGGCTCACCGCGACATAGCCGAGCGCTACGTTTAGCGCGGAAAAGCGCAGAAGCTTAGTCATCGGCCGTTAGCATGTAGCCGGCATTGCGAATGGTCCGCAGCAATTGCCGAGCGCTGCCGGCATCGAGCTTCTGCCGCAGTTTGCTGACGTGGACGTCCACGACATTGGTCTGTGGGTCGAAGTGATAGTCCCACACGTTCTCCAGCAGCATGGTCCGCGTCACCACCTGGTTGGCATGGCGCATCAGGTACTCGAGCAGCTTGAATTCGCGCGGTTGCAGCGCGACGGTCTTGCCGGCGCGCGTAACCTTATGGGACAGCAGATCCATGGACAGGTCGTCGAGCGTCAGAGTGGTCTCTGCGCGACCGTCCTGCGAACGCCGCAGGAGCGCGTCGAGGCGTGCCAGAAGCTCGCCGAATGCAAATGGCTTGACGAGATAATCGTCACCGCCGCTCTTGAGGCCGCGAATGCGATCGTCGACATCGGAAAGGGCGCTGAGGATCAGGATCGGTACCTTGTTTCCGGTCCTGCGCAACGCCTCGATGATCCCAAGGCCGTCGATGCCGCCCGGCAGCATGCGATCCATGATGATCGCATCGTAAGGCTCGCTCGCAGCGAGGAACATGCCGTCGCGCCCGTTGTCGGCATGATCCGCAGTATGTCCCGCTTCACGCAAGCCCTTCTTCAGATATTGGGCGACGCGCTCATTGTCCTCGACAATCAATAGTTTCATGATAGATCGGCTTCGGTTTTGATTGAGAGAGATCTCTCTAGCGGGGCATCTGGTATCCAGGGCTGTCTGGTGAAATATTAGCCGCAGCTTCATTCCGTTGCCAGCACGCGATGCTCTGACTGCAGATCGTGGCTGGGCCGTTGTGGGGATAAGGTACCACTTTCATACATCGCGGACCACGCGGCGCTGCGCATCCGCTGCATGATGGTCCATTCATAGAACGGCGGGAGGCATTGAGCGCGCCGTTGCGCTGGCCGTCGCGGGATCAGCCGGCCGCGGTTCGTCGCCGGTGCGCTGGATCCAACCGCCACCGAGCGAGCGGTACAGGTCGACAAGACTGGTCAGGCGGTTCAGGCGGGTCGTAACCAGTGCCTGCTGCGCGTTGTACAAGTCGGTCTGCGCGGTGAGCACGCTCAGGTAGCTGTCGGTACCGCTCGCGTAGAGCATGTTCGCCAACTCCAGCCGGCGCTGCTGGGCATCGGTGTAGCGCTGTTGCGCCGCCAGCTGGTCGTCGTAGGTTCCGCGCGCCGCCAGCCCGTCGGAAACCTCGCGGAAAGCGGTCTGGACGGCCTTCTCGTATTGCGCGATGCCGATGTCCTTCTCGACCTTGGCCACATCCAGGTTGGCCTGGTTCGCGCCCGCGGTGAAAATCGGCATGACCAGTGACGGCACGAAGGCCCACGCACTGGTGCCGGCCGCGAACAAGCCGCCAAGGGTCGAGCTGGCCGTGCCAAAGGCGCCTGTCAACGAGATGCGCGGAAAGAAGGCCGCGCGCGCGGCGCCGATGTTCGCGTTTTCCGAGCGCAGCACGGCTTCGGCCTCCAGGATATCCGGGCGGCGTTGCAGCAGATCCGAAGGCAGCCCGGCAGGAATGTCGGCCAGGATCGGCGCGGCGCCCAGCTTGGCGGGAGGCGGCAGGTCGAGCGGCAACGGCTGGCCGACCAGCAATACGAGCGCGTTCTCGGCCTGCGCGCGCAGCCGGATCTGGGCGGCGTAATTGGCCTGAGCCTGTTCCACGGTGGTCTGCGACAGGCGCAGGTCCAGTTCCGACGCGGTGCCTGTATCGTACTGCAGCTTCACGATGGTGTATGCCGCCTGCGCCGTCTTCAAGGTGTTTTGCGTTACCGCGAGTTGCTCATCAAACGCAAGCGTGGTGAGGTACTGGTCGGCGACCTGCGACACCAGCAGGATCTCCGCGGCCTGGCGCGCATGCGCACTCGCCAGGTACTGTTGGAGCGCAGCATCGGACAGGCTCTGAAGGCGGCCGAAGAAGTCAATCTCCCACGAGGCCGATAGACCCACGGAATAGTTGGGCGAGGCATTCGCACTGCCCGAGGAACCGCCCTTCGACGTGCTCCTGGACGAGCCGCTCGCGTTGGCGTTCAGCTGTGGATACAGCGCCGCGCGCTGGATGCGGTATTGCGCCTGGACTTTCCTGACGTTCAGCACTGCGACGCGCAGGTCCCGGTTGTTCGTTAGTGCCAGTTCGACCAGCCGCTGCAGGCGAGGATCGGGAAGGAAGTTGCGCCAGCCAATCTCCGCGGCCGGCAGCGTCGTGCTGCCCGCCCCGACTGCAGGATTCTTGTAGGCCTCGCCCACGGGAAACGTCGTTGACACCGGCGCTGCCGGCCGGTTGTACACCGGCTGCAGCGAGCAGCCGGCTGCAAGGGTCACGATCAAGGCACCGGCAGCGCATCTGTATAGCTTCATTTCAATGTCCTCCTGTGCTCAGTCGGTTGCGGCTGTCAACGGCCCTGCCGACTCGGACGGTTGCTTCTTTCTGCCAAGCTTGTTGCTGATCACGACATAGAACATCGGGATCATGAACGTCGCCACAAACGTGGCGGTCAACATCCCGCCTATCACGCCGGTGCCGATCGCGTTCTGGCTGGCCGATCCCGCACCGTGTGCCAGCGCAAGCGGCAGCACGCCCAGCACGAAGGCCATGGAGGTCATCACGATCGGCCTCATCCGCATATGCGCCGCTTCTATGGCCGCCTGGAGCGCCGTGAGGCCTTGGGCGTGACGCTCACGTGCAAATTCGACGACCAGGATCGCGTTCTTTGCCGACAGGCCGATCGTGGTGAGCAGGCCAACCTGGAAGTACACGTCGTTGGACAAGCCCATCAATGAAGTGGCACCGAGCGCGCCCAGGATGCCAAACGGCACCACCAGGATGACAGACACGGGAACCGACCAGCTTTCATACAAGGCGGCCAGGCTCAGGAACACCACCAGTATCGACAACCCGTACAGAAGCGGCGCCTGCGAGCTCGACTGCTGCTGCTGCAACGAGGTGCCAGTCCACTCGAAGCCGATACCCGGGGGCAGTTGCTTCGCCAGACGCTCCATGGCGAGCATTGCCTGCCCGGAGCTTTTGCCCGGGGCTGCCTGGCCCTGAATCTCCATGGCTTCCACGCCGTTGTAGCGCTGGAGAATTGGCGGACCGTATGTCCATCCGGACGAGGAGAAAGTGGAGAATGGCACCATGGTCCCGCCGCTGTTGCGCACATAGAGCAGATTCGTGTCGCCCGGGTTCATGCGAAAAGGCGCGTCGGCTTGCACATACACCTTCTTGATGCGGCCATCGGTATCGAGAAAGTTGTTGACATAGCGTGAGCCCCAGGCCGTCGACAAGGTCTGATCGACGTCGCTTATGTTGACGCCGAGGGCGGCGGCTTTCTCGCGATCGATGTTGATCTTGAACGTCGGATTGTCTTGTTGCCCGTTAAAGAGCACCTGGGCGAGATCCGGGTCCTGCTTTGCCAGAGCAAGGAGCTGGTCCCGGGCCTTGGCCAGCGCGTCATGGCCGAGGCCGCCGCGATCCTCGAGCTCGAAGTCAAAACCGGCTGCAACGCCCAAGCCACGGATCGGCGGCGGGCTCACGGGAAAGATGATGGCATCCTTGTTCGAGGCGTAACGCTTGATGATGCGATCGGAGAGTGCCTTGGCGGACAGGTCGGGACTGCTCCGTTGGCTCCAGTCCTTGAAGCGTACGAACAACTGACCCTGGCTCTGGCCGCGCCCGGCGTTGTTGAAGCCATTTACCATGAAGGTGGCGTCGACCATGGCCGCTTCGTCTTTCAGCAGGTAGTTGCTGACCTCATCGAGTACCGCACCGGTGCGCGCCTGCGTGGCGCCCGGCGGTGTCTGGACCTGGACGAACATGAAGCCTTGATCCTCATTCGGCAGGAACGACGTCGGCAGCCGGACAAACATCACGCCCACGGCACCCACCACCGCCGCGTAGATCAGCAACCAGCGCCCGGACCGCAAGACAACGTGACGCACACCATGCACGTACTTGTCACGCCCCTTGTCGAAAGTGCGGTTGAACCACCCGAAGAATCCCTTTTTCTCGCCGTGGTCCTCGCGCGGCGGCTTCAGAAGCAAGGCGCACAAAGCGGGCGTGAGCGAGAGCGCGACGAACACCGACAGGAGCATCGACGCAACGATCGTGAGCGAGAACTGGCGGTAGATCCCGCCGACCGTGCCGCTGGAGAACGCGACCGGCACAAACACCGCGCACAGCACCAGCGCCACGCCGATCAGCGCGCTGCTGATCTGTCCCATCGCCTTGCGGGTTGCCTGAAGCGGCGACAGTCCCTCCTCGTGCATCACGCGCTCGACGTTCTCGACCACCACGATGGCATCGTCCACCAACAGGCCGATTGCCAGCACCAGGCCGAACATCGAGAGCGTATTGATCGTGAAGCCAAGGGCCGACATCACGCCGAACGTTCCCAGCAAGACCACCGGCACGGTGATCGAGGGGATCAGCGTGGCGCGGAAATTCTGCAGGAACAGGTACATCACCAGGAAAACCAGGACGATGCCTTCCAGCAGGGTCTTGACCACGTCATCGATGGAGACCTTGACGAAAGGCGTGACATCGTTCGGGTAGACGACCTTCAGCCCGTGAGGGAAATACGGCTCCAGCTCCTTGATGCGTGCTCGAATCGCGCTGGCCGTGACCAGCGCGTTCCCTCCGGGTGCCAACTGGATACCAATGCCGGAGGCCGCCTGGCCGCTGTACTTGTTGTCGACATTAAAACTCTCCGCACCCAGATTGATGCGTGCGACGTCACGCAACCGTACCTGCGAACCGCCCGGCAGCACCTTGAGCAAGACGTTGCCGAAATCCTCGGTCGTGCGCAGCAGCGTTGATTCCGTGATCGTTGCGCTCAGCTGCTGATTCTGCACGGCCGGTGTGCCGCCGAGCTGGCCGGCGGAGATCTGCACGTTCTGGCTTTGCAGCGCCGCGTTGACGTCGATCGGGGTGAGCGCGTAGCTATTGAGCTTGTTCGGATCGAGCCAGATCCGCATCGCGTACTGCGTGCCAAAGACGTTCATGTTACCGACGCCGTTGATTCGGCTGATCGGATCCTGAACGTTGGAGACGACATAGTTGGCGATATCGAACTTGTTCATGCTGTTGTCGGCCGACACAAAGCCGATCACCATCAGGAACGCGTTTGTGGACTTGGTAACGCGGACACCCGACTGCTGAACCTGAGCCGGCAGCAACGGCACGGCCAGTTGCAGCTTGTTCTGCACCTGCACCTGCGCGATGTTAGGGTCGGTCCCGCTGGCGAACGTGAGCGTCGTGGTGGACTGGCCGGTATCGTCGCTGGTCGATGACATGTAAAGCAGGTTATCGATCCCGCTCATTTGCTGCTCGATCACCTGGACCACGGTGTTCTGCACCGTCGTCGCCGAAGCACCCGGGTATGTGGTGGCGATCTGGACCGATGGCGGCGCAACCGGCGGAAACTGCTCGATCGGCAGCGATTGAAGGGCCAATCCTCCCGCCAGCATGATGAGGATGGAGAGGACGATCGCGAAGATCGGCCGGTCGATGAAGAATTTTGCCATTGCGAAGCCCGCCTTTATTTTGCCTGCGCCAGCGCAGGCACTTTCGGTGTCGCGGGAATGCCGCCCGCGTCCGCGCTTGCCGTGGCCTGCGTGCCTTGGCTTGGCGCATCGACCGCATGCACCAGCATCCCGGGCTGTACGTTGCGGCCACCGGCCACGATGATCCGTTCGCCCTCGTTCAGGCCGCCGGTGACGACCCACTTGTCGCCCAGCGTGTTCTGCGTCTGAATCGTGCGTTGCGCGACCTTGTTGTCAGGACCGACGACAAGGGTGGTGGCTTGTCCCTGCGGGTCGTGGCCAACGCCCGGGACCGGGACGAGCAGCGCGTGATCATTCACGCCCTGCTCGAGCCGGGCGCGCACGAACATGCCCGGTAGCAGGACATTTTTCGGATTCGGGAAGATCGCGCGGACTGTCACCGAGCCGGTGGCCGGATCGACGGTAATGCCGCTGAACTGGAGCGTGCCCTTGAGCGGGTACTGCGTTCCGTCCTCCAGGGTGAGCGTCACCTTGGCCTGGTCCAGCCCGTTGAGCTTGACTTGCCCACTGGCCACGTCGCGGCGAAGCTGCAACCCTTCGACGCTCGCCTGGTTAAGGTCCACATAGATCGGATCGATCTGCTGCACGGTGGTCAGCAGCGTTGCCGCGCTTCCCTGCACATAGGCGCCCTGGGTGACCTGCGAAATGCCGCTGCGACCGGCAATCGGCGATACGACGTCGGTGTAGCCCAGGTTGAGCTGTGCGATCGCAACTGCCGCCTTCCCGGCGGCCACATCGGCGGCCGCCTGCCTCTGGGCAGCGACCGCGTTGTCGTAGGCCTGTTTGCTGATGGCGTTGCCTGCAATCAGGACTTTGTAACGATCCGCCTGTGCAGTCGTCATGGCGAGGTTCGCCTGCGCTTTTTGCAGCGTCGCCTCCGCGCTACTCAATGCCGCGCGATACGGTGCCGGATCGATCTGGTACAGCGGTTGGTTCGCCTTGACGTCAGCGCCCTCCTGAAAGCTACGCTTTTGCACGATGCCGTCAACGCGGGCGCGGACCTGGGCAATGAGGTATGCGGAGGTGCGGCCAGGGAGTTCCACGGCGACCGGAACGCTGCTCCGCTTGACCGTGACCACCGTGACTTCCGGAGGTGGTGGCGTTGAACTCGCGTGCTTTGCGGGACCGCAGCCCGCGAGCGCCAGGACTGCCAGCGTGGCAGCGAAACAGGCACAGCGCGGATGGGTCCTGCTTGCAAGAACGCCGGCAATGTTAGCTCTCGTGATCATGTTGTACTCCAGGGGCAGCCCGCAAGGTTGTGAAGAGCGGCAGGGGTACTTTGCTTGATCGCGAGTTAAGGAGGGATTGGCGGTTTGTTAACTGTTTTTAATGTGAGAAGGAGGAAGCGGGGTAGTCTTGCGTGGGCGCGAGCGGACATCTCTCGCGCGGGACAGCGGTTTGGTGGAGCGCGGAGGTCTGGCGGTGACCTCCCGCCAAACACGATCCCGGCATGCGCTCGGGCCGGGTCAGGCAGGCCTGGGATGCCCCGTGATGAAACGCCTTCGCATCGGCGCCAGCACGAACTTGGCAGCCAGGCCGGCTGCAATGGTGACCAGCGCCGCCGCTGTGAACACCGCGCCCCAGTCGCCCCGCGCCGCCATGACCGAAGCCAGCGGCACCAGGATCGCCGCGGTGCCCTTGGCCGTATAGAGCGTGCCAGCATTGGCGGCCGCGAACTTGCTGCCGAAGGTGTCCGCGCACAGGGCCGGGAAGATCGAGAAGATCTCGCCCCAGAAGAGAAAGGTCAGCGCCGCGAAACCCATGAACCCGTAGGGATTGTGGCCGAACCGCATCAGGCCCAACAGCGCAAGGCCCTCGCCAATGAAGATGAAGAGCATCGTGTTCTCGCGGCCGATGCGGTCGGAAATGAAGCCGCACAGCGGGCGCGTGAAGCCATTGCACAGATTGTCGATCGACAGCGTCATGGTCAGCAGGGGCAGCGTGAAGCCCATCATGGTCACCGGCATCGAGGCGAAGCCGTAGTCCGTGGCAATGGGCCCCAGTTGCGCGGCCGCCATGATGCCGCCGGCCGCCACCGCGACGAAGGACACGTAGATGGTCCAGAACACCCGCGTCTTCATCATTTGCCGGGGCGTGAACTCGACCGGGTTGCTCAGCACAGCCTTGGCCGCGACTGCTCCCCTGGGCGGGCGCGGCTTCACCAGCAGCATCGCCATCAGCAAGATGCTCGCGCCCTGCAGGATGCCGAAGGTGAGGAAGGCCTGCTCGTAGCCAGCGCGCTGGATCATATTGGCAATCGGAATCACCGTCAGCGCCGAGCCCGTACCGAAGCCCGCCGCGGTAAGGCCTGCGGCGAGGCCCCGCTTGTCGGGAAACCATTTGAGCGCATTGCCCACGCAGGTGCCGTAGACGCCCCCGGCACCGATGCCGGCCACCACGGCCGCGAAGTACAACTGGGGCAGGCTGGCGGCATAAGCGTTGATCACCCAGGCCAATCCGACGCAAAGCGCGCCGCCCGCCACCACGGGGCGCGGGCCCAGCTTGTCGACCAGCCAGCCTTCCAGCGGCACCAGCCAGGTCTCGGTCACGATGAAGATGGAGAAGGCCACCTGGATAGCAGATGCCCCCCAGTGATGTTTGGCATCAATGGGCGCGACGAACAGCGTCCAACCGTACTGCAGGTTCGCCACCAGTCCCATGCACACCACACCGATGGAAAGCTGGAACCAACGGTTGTGCAGCAAGCCGCCGTGAATCACGACAGGGCCTGGGTCGCAGTGTTCCATGTCTTGTCTCCTGGGTGGCACGTTGCTCGCGCTCTGCGGCACGGATAGCGGGCCGGCTGGTTCGCAGCTGGCGCATGCGCGCCGGTCATGCGCTGGAGGAGGCCTCCAGTTCCGCCAGGCGTTTGCGCAAGTTGCGCTCCTCGCTAAAGCGACTGGTTTCATCGCGGATCACGGCCACGATCCCGGTCACAGCTTGTTGGGGGGAATGCAGCAGGGCTACCGTGAAGGCGATCGATAAGGCCCGCCCATCCTTATGCGCCGCCGGAACCCGCAGCACGTCGTTCCCGTAGCGCGTTTGCCCGCTTGCCATGGTCTTGTGATATCCGTCCCAATGACGCCCGCGCAAGCGTTGCGGAATAATCAAGTCCAGCGACTGCCCGATCGCTTCGCTTTGCGTGAAGCCAAACATGCGCTCGGCGGCAGGATTCCATAAGGTGATGGTCCCGCTGGCGTCCGAGACGACGATGGCATCGCCGACTGCGGCGACCAGTTGCTTGAAATCGATGGCTGTTTGCATAGACCTACCCGAATTTGAAAGAGATGCTGATCAAGTTTTCCGACCAGGTACAGCGCCCGAACGGGACGCCGTACCTGTCAGCAGCAAAGCCGGAGCAACGGATGCGCGGCCGCTATGTTTGCCATCATCAGACAGCCTGGGCCTCGCGCAAGCGCGCGATTTGCGCCTTGCTATAGCCGAGGCTGGCCAGCACGTCTTCGGTATGCTCGCCCAGCAACGGCGAGGCGGTGATCTCTGGCTTCAGGTCGGAGAATTTGATCGGGCTGCCTACCGTGAGATAGGTGCCGCGCTCCTTGTGGGG